>NZ_QLYT01000028.1:0-55565 GCF_003269305.1 Paenibacillus sp. MDMC362 | reverse complement strand
AAAATGAGTCCGGTACAGTACCGAACTCATTTTGAGAAAGCTGCCTAATGAAATAATCGTGTCTAACTTTTGGGGGTCACTTCATAAGCGCGGCTTTCTCATCATCAATCCAAGTCCGGAATATGAATTTCAACCTCTTTTTTGCTCTGGGAAGAACGCAAAATGCCGTCCAGAATCGCTTGATTCCGAAGCACCTGCTCTCCCGGGATCGGCGCCGGCTTGCCTTCGCGCACAGCGCTTACGAAATCCTTGATTTTCTCCTGAAATACGTTAAGCTCATGTTGGACCAGCGGTATGGCGCTTTCGGTATGATGACCTTGGATATCATGGAACATGGAGATTGATCCTACCTTCCCGTCCCACACACCGCTCCAAGGGCCTGAACCTGCCGGGGTAATCTTCATGCCCGCATCCGTGCCTAGGAACATCGTCGCCCCCAGGGTATCCATATGCATAGCCCATGACGTTTTGAAGTTAAGCACAAGGTCTCCTTCGAATCGAATCATCGCTACGCCGAAATCCTCAACATTAAACGCGCCGGATTCGGAGTGGTATTTGGGGTTTGTTCCAAAATAATTCGATGTATACGCGGATACCGTTAACGGCTTGGGATATCCAAGCGCGTTCAGGGCCATGTCCAAGGAATAACAGCCAATGTCCGCCATGGCGCCTGCCCCTGAAATCTCCTGCCGGATAAACGTGCCACCCGGCATTCCACGACGGCGACCGCCTCCGGTTTCCACATAATACACTTTTCCAAGCTCGCCCTTATGAATCAAATTCTTAATGATGCCCATATTCGGATCATAACGCGGCTGGAAGCCCACATTGAGCATATTCCCGGTCTTCTTCGAAATCTGAACCATCTCGATGGCTTCATCCAACGTGACCGACATCGGTTTCTCGAGCATTACGTGTTTGCCCGCTGACAGTGCATCAACCGTGGTGCTGTAATGCGCAACGTTTGGCGTACAGATGCTCACGCCATCCAGGTCGAGATCCAACAATCTTCGGTGATCATCAAATCCGATCGCTCCCTGAAGTCCCCAGCGCTCAATAAATTGATCGGCTCTGCCGGGTAAAATATCAGCTACAGCGACAATCTGCACATCGTCAATTTGTTTATAATATTTTGCATGCTCCCCCGCAATGCCGCCGCTTCCAATAATTCCAATTCGAATGGTTTTGCTCATGGCTGATACTCCCCCTACAATTTCACATTCATTGCCCGATATGTTGATGGCGTATATCCATATCTCTTTCGAAATACGGTATGCAAATAACTTCCGCTTGAGAAGCCTTCGTGTATTGCGATTTTATCAATTGACCAGTTGGTATCGATCAGCTTCCTGCAGACGGCTTCAAGGCGGACATGCTCCAGTATTTCGCTGAAGGACTGCCCTTCCGCTTGCTCCTTGAATATTCGCTGCAGCTGTCTTGAGCTGATATGCAGCTTCTCCGCGACGTCATCCAATACCACCTCTCCCGAAGAGTTCGCATGGATATACTCCAGTGCCAATTGATAGCGGTAAGCCTTCATGTCCCGTGAAGGCAGTTCCGCTTCCGATGGCTCGGATTCATATGCGCGTACAGCGCGCAGCAGTATCTGGATAATGCACTGCTTAATCGTTGTATACAGACCCGAATACTTCTCTTGAGAAGCCTGATAAGCCTCAAGGAAATAAGGCATCGCACGATGGATATCCATCGTTGGCTTCAGCGGTAATCCCCTCAGCTTCTCCATACAGTCATCGGCTTCCGCCATTTCCCATGGATCCGAAGCATGCAGGGCCGGACTCTCATGATCGGAAACCTCATCGAGTGGGATAATGTCCACGTGCAGACATAATTCGTCCATCGGCTCCGCTGCATCCGCCTCCTGATAATGAAGCACATTCGGACCCGTTAGATAGAACATGCCTTCCCGCAGCGCATAAGGCTCTTCTTCCATAATAACGGTCCCCTTGCCGCGGGGTATGAAATGAAATTCATACTCCGCATGCTTGTGGAAGGAGACAATCTTTCCAGGCGGAAAGGTGGTGTGATGAAACCGAAGAACACGGATCTCATAACGTCCCCAATAGACCCTCAGGTCAAGTCGCTCCAAGGCATCCTGCCGATCTTTCATCAATTCGTATGGAAAATGGTTATTCATCCTGATGCATCATCCCTGTATCTTATGCTCTTATGCTTGGAGTTCATCCAAACGAATGGCGCGATGCTCTTTGGCCGAACGGTTGGATGCTTCCATCAGTTTGGTTAATTCAACCGCATATGCGATATTTTCTTCTGCAATGGTATCTTCTTGAATATGGGAAATCCATTGTTCAAATGCACTTGCACGATTCGCCGGTACCGGCAGTTGGGCCCAAGCATCCTTGTACTCTTCTTTTTTCGTTGAACGAATCAGAAGTTTGGCGTCAGGCGTTCCGTACAGAATCGTTCCGTCCGTACCATGAATTTCAATCGTAAATGGCGAGAAGCTGTTTACAAATCCGGCTTCAACCACACCGACAGCTCCCGTAGCCGTAGAAAGCGTAGCAACGGCGTTGTCTTCCACCTCTTTACCCGTGATGTATCCGAAATTCGCATGGACATCAACCGCTTCTTCACCGAGGAACAAGCGTGTCAAATACATCGGATGGCAACCCAGATCGATTAATGCGCCTCCGCGGCACTCCTCCAGGCTGTAGAAATGCTCAGGCAGCCAACCGGCAGTCGCGCCATTATGAGACAAGCGTACACGAACAAGTGTTACGGTGCCGAGCAGCTCTTGCTGCAATACCTCGCGGATCGCCAAGGTATAGCCGTCATTCAGCCGCGGTAGCGATACCGTAAATTTGACCTGGTGCTCATTCACGGCATTGATGATATCGTTGACCTCTTGCAGGGTGGCCGCAATTACTTTTTCCGTGAATATGTGTTTGCCTGCCGCCGCAGCTTTCAACATGACTTCTCTATGCATGGACGTCGGAGCATCCACGATCACAGCATCGATATCGTCACTTTGCAGCATGTCGTCCAGGGACTCATAAAAAGGCACGCCTTGCTTCTCTGCAGCTTCTCTTCCACGCTCCGGGTTCTCATCCCATACCGCTACGATTTGAGCATCCGGATGCTCCTGCGCCTGTTTCGTATAATCCCACGCGTGTACATGCCAATAACTAATTTTTCCGATTCTAATCATTCTCGTCACCTCAGTATCTAATATTAAGACATCATGCCATTAATCTATCACACGAACCGCCCGATTCACAGTGTAAAATTGCGACAACCAAGTTAGATATCACGACATGACGACAAACAAAAACTCCGCCAGTTGACGGAGCAGAATCATCTGATAAATCAAAGTTTCAAGCGTTCTCTTGCAGTTGTGATATGTGCAGTATGATGTTTACCGTGCCAGGCGTACATGCCCGTTGCGTATTCCAGGCTCGTTTTTCGCTGGTTCTCGGGGTGATAGAACGTTCTGGGATAGTCCTCGGTATTCATGATGTTTAATAAAGCGACCCATCTGGCGTGTATGCCATCAATCAAAACGAGTGAAGCATCAACATCCGCCGTCATTGAATCCTCAAGGGCTGCCCACTTCTGCTCGTCATAAGGCTTAATCGTTGGGTTGTCTTCCGTCAAAGCAAGTTTGAACCGGATATAGCTGTTCATATGACTGTCTGCCAGATGGTGAACGACCTGTCGGATGCTCCAGCCTCCATCTCGATATGATAAATCCAGCTGTTCTTGGCTTAGCCCCTGCACGGCAGCCCTCAGTTTCTCCGGCAGGCTCTTAATCTCTTGAATCCAGAGCTCCCTCTGTTCAGGCGTCGATGGCCCTTCCCATTCAAATTGTCCTATCGGGTATCTCAAGTCCATGTTCCCTCACTCCTTGACCATCATTTTTTGAATCATTCGTATAGTAATGATAATAGCATTTTACAACGAGCCCATTATATCTTCAATTTCGTTTATTTGACCGTCCGATAGTGGTCCGAAAAGAGCGGCCCCAGTCAATTCCTCCACTTGCTTCCTCGTTTTAAAACCCGGAATCGGGATCGCGACGTGGCTTCTCCCCCAAATCCATGCCAGCGCCCCTTGCACCAAAGTCCGATCTTCACTGGTTAAAATCTCTCGAACCGCCTCAAGTTTAGCCAGAAACGATGGTACCGGTTTACCATCCTTGAAATAGGAAACCCAATCGTGACCGCTCCCCCTTACATCTTGATCACTGAACCTGGAGTCATGGTTGAATTTCCCGCTTAAGAGCCCCATAGCCAAAGGTGTATTATTGATGCTTGCTAAACCGTAACGCTCACAGAGGGCAAGCATCTCCTTGTCGTCACTGAGAACATTCAGCACATGTTGAATTGCCGCGGCTTCCGATTTTCGAGCAAACCATTCTGCATTGGCCACATCCCATGTACTCCAGCCATATGTTCGGATCAGCCCATCTTGACGAAGACCGTTCAAGGTATCAATCACCGACTCCACCTCGCCAAGACTTAATCCGCCTACATGAATTTGATAGACATCGATATAATCAGTATCCAAGCGTTGAAGTGATCGCTCGCAAGCGCTGCGGACATAATTCGCTGAAACATTGTGACGAGTGAAAACCTCCTTTGTTGACTCATCATACGTAAAACCGAATTTGGTGGCAATCACCGCATCCTGCCGCCTTCCCTTTAACGCTTGGCCCAGGACCCGTTCACTATGGCCCGTTCCGTATACATCTGCAGTATCAAAAAAGTTAACGCCCCGTTCCAACGCAGCGTGAATCCCCGCTATGGATTCGCGTTCATTCACCTCTCCCCATCCATCCGCCAAGCCGTCCAATGTAAATTTCCCGCCTATGGCCCAGCAGCCCAGACCGAGCGGACTTACCGATATTTGCGATCTGCCTAACATTCGTTTCATTGTTATATTTCCTCCCTTTTCGAATCAGTTCGTCATCATTATAATAAGGAGAATGGTCTCTGATGAGATCCAATGATAACGAATTTGGAGGAACCAATTAGAGGAGGGATACGGTGTACGGCATTCAGATCGATCGTGAATCTAAACTGACGGTAACCCGTCAGATATGTCAGCAGCTGCGAAGGATCATCGAATCGGGACAACTGACAGCCGGAACTCGTCTGCTTCCTACGCGCGTTCTGGCAAAAGAATGGGGGATTGCGCGCAATGTCGTCATTGAGGTATATGAGCAGCTGACGGCTGAAGGATATCTGGAAGGGCGTGTAGGCTCCGGCACCTATGTAGCGGAAGGTATCATCCCTACCCCCAATTCGCGTACCGCTCCACCTTCGAGCAAGCAGCCGATCCAGAGGCGGATAACCACTAGGCATGACGTCATTGATTTTGCCACGGGCGTTCCCGATCGGAACATGTTCCCACGAAACATCTGGGCCAAGTATTTGAAAGAAGCCTCTGAATCTTCCGAATATGAAGACCATGACTACGGTCAAGTCAAAGGGGATTCGACTCTGCGCTCTGCCATCTGCGACTATGTATTCCGGGCTAAAGGCATCCAATGCTCACCCGAACAGATTGTGATTGTGTCCGGTGCCACTGAAGGGTTCCTTCTCCTTGCCAAATCGTTGTCTTCCAAGTTTCATTCCATCTATATCGAAGACCCGACAATCGATATTACCCGGGATATTTTTCAGACGATGAACTATAATCTTGTTCCGGTCGAGGTTGATCATAGCGGAATGCGCGTCGACGCCTTGTCGAGTATCGCTCCAGGGCATCTGGTTTTATTAACGCCATCACATCAGTTTCCAACCGGCAGCGTATTATCCATTCAGCGCAGGCATCAGATCATTGGGATGCTGGAGGAAGCCGACTCTTTCGCTATCGAGGATGATTATGACAGCGAGTTCCGCCTTCGAGGGATCCCTGTGCCTCCTCTACAGACGCTGTCGCCTTCAAGGGTTATCTATGTGGGAACATTCAGCAAAACGCTGTCGCCCAGCCTTCGGATCGGATTTATGATCGTACCACCGAGTCTAACCGATGCCATTGCCGAAATGAAAGATAAACTGAATTTACATACTCCGTTCATCATTCAAAAAGCATTGAGCCAATTCATGTTGGACGGGTATCTGGAACGGCATATCCATACGATGAAGAAAATGTACAAGAAACGGCGGAATATCATGACGGAGCAGCTCCAGCACTTATTCGGAGCAGATATTTCCATTCTCGGCGATGATGCGGGAATGCATCTTCAGATAATATTCCATCCACAGCCATATGCCCTTCTTCCATGGAACGACACGGCATCTTACGGGTTCCGTGTTGAGCCTGTATCGAATTACAGGATCTCATCCTCCAGCCCCTTCCGTTCAACCGGTATCGTGTTAGGATATGGGAACCTGTCATCCGAAGAAATCGAGGAAGGATTACGCCGACTTTACTTGTTTGCTTCCTCTTGCAAGATACTCACTTGAATATTGACATGATATGGATTTTATATGGATTCATGCTTTCACCAACTATATAAAACAAAAATGGCTCGTCCGCTGTATGGGATCCGAGCCATTTCTGTTATATCCAGGGATTCGATGTCAAACTCCCTCAATCCGTTCAAAATTACGCAGCGTCCGAAGTGCATTCCATGTCAGAACGCCCTTCCATTCCTCCTTGGCCAACGGCCATACCTCTTCGTACTGGTACCAGCTCCAATTGGGCTCCCAGGCACCATCTTCCCCTTGATTCCCTATAAGCTCATCCAGTTCCAGCGGAAGAAGCTCGCTGTATTTGGCAAAATAGGGCGAATCCGGCGAATCCATAATGCTGAGGGGCGTTGCTCCGTATCCCTCGCGGCTGCCAGGATCCCTGCTAATGCAATGATCCATGAAGACCTCAAGTGTTTCTCCGATCTCGGACGCCTGTTCTGTTGACAATCTTTCGTTCAAACGCAAATAACAAAACAATTCATGCATTTCATGAAGATCGCTGGATTGTTTCAGGTAGTTCACAGCATAATCAATCCTTGATTCCAAAAACTCCAAAGGGTATAACTCCCGCTCGTCGATAAAATAGGCGATAATATCCGCATTCGGATTTCCCCAATGATCTTTGAAGGCACCATACTGCCACCATATCGCCCTTGGCGACTGCTCGGCTTCCTTAGGGATGATATCCCACCCTGACCGCTCTGGCACATAGGAATGCTCGAGATACTTTAAAGCGGATGTCACCCGTTCGCTTCGCACCGGATGATCTGGATTCAACCGAAGAATCTCCAGCGCCCTGGTTGTTGCCAGAGCAGATGACTCTTTGCACCGAAGATCAGGCTCAAGTCCATGACCATATCCGCCGTCCTCGTTCTGATAGCTATCTAGCGCAGTCAACACGTCCGTAAACGACCCGTTCTCAAAATCATACCGGAACAATGACCGTTCAAGATCCCTGGCCTGGTGCAGCATATATTGCCTGGCTTGTTCAAATCGCATCCTGTTTAGCATCTTCACTGGGTTCCAACTCCTCGTAGAAAGTGATTCGGTTGCCGAATGGATCCGTGACACATAGCTCTTTGCTGTTCCATGGTGCAATCTCTATTCCGGGTCTGGAATACGGATAGTTCTGGCTTAACAGCTGTTCGTGAAACCCCTCAATCCCCGCCATCTCCACGCGAATGGCTGCTCCCGGGGAACAGTCACCGTAATGCTCCGTCAAATGAATCGTTACCGATTCCTTTGATATTTGCATGTAAAGCGGTGCCAGTTCATCAAAGCGGTGTTCCCAATCCAAAGTAAAACCAAGATAGTGAATATAGAATTCCCTTGCCTTCGGTTCATCGAACACTCTGAATAAAGGTATGACTTTGCTCATGGTCTGCCCCTAACTACACCCGTATTTTTTCTAACTCGTTATGTATGCGCTGCCGTTGACTTATTTAGAATATATCATAAATTCCGCCAGGCTCGTCCTAAATCTAAAAACCCAGCACAGATCCATGCATCCACATTGCTGGGCCATCTTTTGCAAGTATTCATTTTATTTATCATTATTCATTTCTGGTCACTTTGGCTAACTTCTTGGCCTTCTCGCGTTTTATACGACTCCACACCAGCAAAACGACAAATGAACTGGCCAGGCAAATGAAGATCACTTTCAAATAATGCTCCACCACGTTCAGAATGTACTGCCACTGCTCGCCGAATATAAAACCAATGCCGAAAAAAGCCAATACCCATGCAGCTACGCCCGTATATCCATACAGCCACACCGTCCGATAGGGAACCCGAATCATGCCGATAAAATACCCGATAAACTGCCTGACCCCGGGTATGAAAAAACAAATAATGAGCAGCTTATTTCCATATTTGTTGTAATAGACCTGCGTCTTCTCTACAAGGGACGGCTTGATAAACAGCCATTTTCCATATCGCTCGATAAGCGGCATCCCGAGTTTGTATCCCAGGATATAGGTAATGGTTAACCCCATGGCCGCTCCCATAAAAGCAGATCCAACTGCAGGAACCATATCGATAATTCCTTTATAGGTTAAGAAACCGGTATAGGTCAATGTGCTGTTTCCAGGAGGAATTGGAAGAGCAATAAAATCAAGGGGGAGCCCAATCAATAACACTAGATAACCATATTGTTCAAATAACTGCTCAACCAATTCAAACAAATTCATGGGAAAACTCCTTCATCTTACCGATAACTGTCATAGTAATGTTGCAGCGTTTCATTTACATAAACTTCCCTGTTCAGGACCTCGTAGGGCACCGGATTCACATCTTCCGACCATTCACGGGAAAACCGCTGATTCTGCTGTATATCCATCAGTCTTGTCAGGACCAGCAAAGCCGAATCTTTATGCGTGTTCAAGGCGGCCTGTCGTTTCATCTCTCGCAACAAGGACGGACTCTTAATTAATGTCAGCAGTTGTTGCTTCAATTCACCGGCCATGGCCTGCCGTGCCACGCCTATTCCAACCAGATAATCCGCATTATCCTGCTCTTGGCCTGGCAAGGGTTTTACTAACAGCATCGGCCGCTCCATCGTTAACGCCTCGGAAATCGTGAGTCCTCCCGGCTTTGTCACCATCAGGTCCGCTATCGCCATCAATTCATGCATACGATCCACGTAACCCATAACAGTGATTTGCGGATGACCTGCAAACTCCTCCAGTAGTGCTTGATATAACTTCATGTTACGGCCGCACACGACCATAAACCGAACATCCTCTGGGTATGCCCTCGATTTCAAGAGCTCGATAATTTCTTTATCGATCATCCCTTCTCCCCCACCCATGATCAACACAACCTGCTCGGATGGACGCAAGCCATAATGAGCTCGAAGCCGTCCGGGATCCATTGGCTGACTATACAGCGGATTGACGGGGATGCCGGTTACAGAAATCTTTTCGCTTGGCACGCCTTTGCGCTCCAATGCATCCTGTACCACATCGGAACCAACCATGTAATAATCCGTGTGAGCGTGTATCCAGTAGCTGTGATCCGTATGGTCCGTCATGACGGTTGCCGTCGGCACATTGGTAAAGCCCATCCCTTTCAGCAGAGACATGCCTGCTGCTGCCGGCGGAAACGTACTGACCACGATAGCCGGATTTTCCGTTTCCAGCATCGTGCTGAGCTTGTGAAGACTGAAGGTGCTGAAGCGTTTCAGCATATGGATGAGCGTGTTTTCCTCGCGTGTTTTTTGGAATAGATAGCCGTAAACGGATGGGAAATGCTTCATCCACTGCACAAAGAAAAACTGACCAGCCACATGCAGCCGTGGATGGGTTAACTCCATATAATCAATGACTTTAACGCTCAGATGAGGGTAGTTTCTTTTTGCTGATTCCACAATGGCCTTTGATGCCTGGTTGTGACCCTCTCCCAGACTTCCGGTTAATATGATGATTTTTTGCTCATATATGGATCTCATGAGTATTACTCCTTATCTAACGTTATGTGATTCCAATGACATGCATCAGGTAAACGACCAGCCATCCTGAACCCAATCCAATCAGACTGCCTGCCAGACAATCCGTCGGGTAATGATATCCCCAATAAATACGGGATAGACCGACCAGCACAGCCAGGATAAGCAGCAGTATCGTTGGCAGCGGTGATACCAGAAACAGGAGTGGCGTAATGACGGCAAAGATCGCTGTGGTATGTCCTGACGGGAAGGAATAGTCCTTCAATGGGAAATTTCCGATCTTCACCTGCTCCAGAACCCGGAATGGGCGATCTCTTCTGACGATCTTCTTGATGAGGACAACAATCAGATGGCTAACGGTTAAAGCAATGGCACTCTGATATGCCGTTATGTCCCATGCTTCAAACGCTGCCCAGGCGATGAGCAGTGCACTCAGAATCGTGAAGGTGGCTCCACCGAGATGGGTGATACCTCCGAACAACCGATCAAAAGCTCTGTTGCTGATGGTCTGGTTACACCAGACGAATACCCGATGATCGAATCTTCGCAATCGCTCTATCATTACTCTTCACCTGCCGTTACATCCATTGAATCTTTTGGACCCTGCACAACAGGGACCTCCGCACGTTTCTTCTTGCGGTTCTTGATAAGACGCACCGTCAGCCAGATCCCTCCTATGAGAGCACCTACAGACAGTAGAATGATCGTAAGTACGCCGTCCACCATATGCTCTGCAGCACGCCCGTACACGTAGAACAGGATACCTACGGTATAGAACTTCACGGCACGCCCGAGGGCTGCGTAACTGAGTAGTTTCCATAAAGGATAACTCATACAGCCGGAGAGGATGGTGAAGATTTTGAACGGAATCGGCGTAAACGCACCGACAAGAATAGCGGCTTCCCCATGCTTGGTGAACAATGTGGTGGCCGAATCGTACCATTTTTTCTTCATGATCTTGGTTAAGACCAAATTTCCGGAAACCTTGCCGATTCCATAACCAATCGGCGTTCCGATCAGGCAGCCGACAAATCCGATCGTGGCAAGCCAGATCGCACGGTCTGGACTCAATGCACTTAAAGACAATTGTGAGAAAAGAGCCGGAATCGGAAAAATAATCGCATCGATCATAGCATGAATAAATAATCCGATATCGCCTAAATTACGTAAAAAATCCATCAGGCCTTGTCTCCTCTGCTAGGCTTCCTGCATGGCAGCCCGTATGCTGTGCGATATCGTTGGTTACATTTAAAATCGAAATCATGCGTTCACATTCCTCTCCGAAATCATGTTAATGAAAGGATATCATGATTGGAGAAGGATGACTTCCGTCTTCAGACGATAATGAACCTAGACTTAGGTCTAGATACTAATAGTAGATATAATATAGTAGATATAGTATAAACGAGTTTTATGATCAATAAGTTGAGTTTATAACCATTTGGACCAAAAACAAAAAAACAGCTTAGCCGCAATGTGCGGCCAGGCTGCCAAAATCTAAGATCATGAACTATTCAAATTGACAAATTTGCGCGACCTCTCGGACCGAGTTCACCACATGATCGGCCTGCGATAAGTCCTGATTCCCCGAATTCGGGTTCACAAAGCCGATGCATTTCATGCCAGCCGCCTTCGCCGCAGCAACGCCGTGCCTTGCATCCTCAAGCACCATGCAATGCTCCGGATCCACACCGAGCAATTCAGCCGCCTTCAGATATACATCCGGCGCCGGTTTTCCCTTCTCCACTTCTTCACCGCTCACAACGCATTTAAAATGATCCAGGAGATCAAACTTACGCAAAACGGCCGAAATAAATACAGGCGGTGATGAAGATGCAATAGCCGCCGGTATGTTTCGTGCTTTAAGCTCCGCAAGGAGCTCCCGTATGCCATCAATAGGCTCCATTTCCCGCGAGGTAAGCATTTCAATTTTATTGGACAATTGGTACTCAATGATTTCCGAGACGGATTGGGTAAGCTGATGTTCATTTTTAATGGCTGCCCACATCTCCGGATTGGTCATACCTACATACTGCTCCAGCTGTTCGTGGGTTATCGCCGATCCGTAGTAGTTCATCACCTGAATATCGACTTCAAAGTGAAGCGGTTCACTGTCAATAATGACCCCATCCATGTCAAAAATAAATGCCTGTATCATGTTCAAACTCCTTTGATGAAATGTTTTTAGTTAACGCCAGATTATATCGAGTACCGTTCCCAGCACTCCGGATTTATGGCCTCTGAGGACATCGGGATCGAATACTTCGACGAAGCCGCAGCGGGTGCAGGATACAAAAAGATCACGCAAATGAAATGATATCGTGCAGCTCCATAAGGGTATGAATCTCATACTTCGGTTGAATGGCTGTCGGGTTTGCCTTGCGCAGCGGGTTATACCAGCAGGTATCGATCCCGTAACGAATACCTCCTTGTATATCGGAAGTTAATGAATCACCAACAATAAGAACCTCGCTCTTGTCGGGATGGTTCAACTTATCGAAGGCATAATCGAATATGCCTTCGTGAGGCTTTTGAGATCCAGCATCCTCCGAAACAATGATGCATTCAAAGGAATCGCATAACCGCGACCGGCTGATTCGGTTAAACTGCACTTCCTTAATTCCGTTCGTGATGATCGCCATTCGTTGACCGCGCTCGGTCAGTTGTCTGCACAGCTCCTCTGCCCCTTCCATTAGGAAGGAGCCTTGCCCTAAATATTTTATGTAAACATCGCTAAAGGCATCGGCATCCAAGGCACACGTAATGCCGTGTTCTGCCAACAAACGCTCAAATCTGGCTGTACGCAATTCACGCTGTGTAACCTTCCCCTGCTCAAAATCACTCCACAACTGCTGATTAATGCGTCTGTAGCTGTCTACGATGGCATCCGTGCACTCCTGACCAATTTCTCCAAATACGCCGGATAACGCAAAAGCCTCCGACTTGGCATAGTCGTATAAGGTTTCATCGGCATCAAATAAAATAACGTTGTAACGCACAGCTGCCCTCCTTACATGCTGCTTACTTATTCCAATCTGGATTGTTGATTTAATTCCCGAATCTTTCCAAAATGAAAATTCCTGCACCCAAAGCCAGCTGTTTCATAATACCTCCTTAACTCTCTCTTCGGAGTTTATAGAGATGATGCCGCTCCTGCTCAAGCTCAATTTCGCCCACATACTTAAACCCGCATTTTTGGATCACTTTATTGGAGGCATGATTATGAAGAACGGCTAATGCACTCAGCTCGCGCTCGCTTGTATTTTGGAACAAAAACTGGATTAATGCCCTTACAGCTTGGGTAGTATATCCCTTATTGTAATGCTGATTCGAGATTCCGTACATAATTTCTCGATTGGGCTGGGGCAGCTCCTCTTTAGGACCTGTATTGCACCAGCCGATACATTCGTCTGTTTCTTTCAAGACCATGGCTAGTCGCAGACGAAGCTGTCCCACATCCCCGCCGTTTTGAACAGCCTGCAAGAACTGCCGATTCTCCACAATTTCATAGTTGGTTAACCATTCAAGCCGCTGTTCCCTGGGTACATCCCAACCGGGCAGGAACTGTCTGATCTCCGGTTCATGCGTGATCTTAAAGATCGCATCAACATCTTCCACCATATATTCCCTGAGCAGGATGTCCTCACATTCAATTGTAAAGGGTATTTCTTGAGCAGCGATTTTTATCTTGTGATTCAAATTAGTCCTCCTCTATTGTATCGCTTATGTTCCCCCATGACGATGACATCAATTGACCGGCCCGAGTATAAATGCCATCAGGCTTACGCCAAATTGGCATTCTGAACAGCATCAAACCAATGCGCTCCCCTTGCACTCCACGACCCCGACTGTACAACTTATCCAGTCAGACCAAATCCAGCCTCATCTGAATGGTAATCATCTTACGATCATCATCTAACGTCGTAATACGGACATCGTAGGGCTCAAAACCAAGTTTATGATAAAAAACAAGCCCTCTGGAATTGGTATTATGGCAGCTAAGATCAAATCGAGTCATTCCATATTTCTCTTTGGCTATATCCATCATCGTCTGTAACAGCTTCTGCGCGGCTCCCATTCCCCTATGCGACGGAGCAACAATAACATTGCCAAGCCACAGAGATTGATCAATATCCTCATAAAAATTTGCGTAAGCCACTACCTGCCCACTAGATTCTTCAACAATAACCGTGGGATCATATCGATTTTCCAGCAAACTCAAGACTTGCTCCGGCGTCCAAGGGAACTCCGATCTGGGACTCACATAAAACAGCTCCTCCGGCGTCTGAGGAAAGCTGCATATCGTTGATAAATCCTCGTCTGCCAGCGACCTATGGATGTACATAATACAAGGTCCTCCTTACTTCACATTTCGTGCAATATACATGCCTCTTCCAATCAAACCCTCCGCATCGTGCTCTACGTGAAGGCCCGCTTCCTGGAATGCCTCGATCATCTCTTTCACGGTAAAGAGCCCCATGCGATGCTCCTCCGTATAATGCTCGATTCCATGCTCGCTGCCAAACAAATACTCCATTTTCATGATCGAAATATCGCCTTCGCGGTCCGAATGGGACATCCTGCTCATATGGATCCCGCGACGCTCGGTCACGATCGTGTCCACTCTTCCGGTTGTCCAGACATCGGGCGTAAGCCAAGGCTCGACCAGAATGACCCCATCCTCGTTCAAATGCTCCTTAAACTGCGTAAGGGTCTGCACCAACAGATCCAGCGTTTTCACATACCCGATGGAGCTGAACAGACACAGGATCACATCATATTTCCGGTCCAAGCGAAAACGGGTCATGTCGGCAACCGAATAATGACCCTCCGGATTTTTCGATCTCGCGATCGAGACGAATTCCGGATTTAAATCGATACCATCGATCGTATAGTGCTGCTTTAAGAAAAAGGCGTGTTCCGCGGTTCCACAGGCAACGTCGAGTACAGTCCGGTAATCCTTACCCTGTCTTCTAATATATTGCCGGACCTGCTGCGCCTCCTGCTCATAATCCTTAAAGCTGTAAATCACGTCATAATATTTCGACGATAAATCAAACATGGATACACCAACTTTTCGCATAATAAGTAACCTTCATGTCTTTATCTGCAGCCAAATAAGAGTTCGTAAGCTATAAAGACCCCTACTTAGATAACATCATCTAAAGTCGGGGCATCCGCTCAGTCATCTTCCATGATTATACAACCGTTCCTCAGATTGAGTAACCCTTTGTTCAAGTAAGCAGCAGACTTATGAACATCCATGATTATGGTTGCATGTGCTTACCTTTCGATATGCTTGTGCCTATACCAATAGGAATAGATCTCTTTATACTGAAGATGATCATACAATCGGCTTGCGGCAAAATTATTTTGTACCACCTGTAAATAGCTGCTTGTAGCCCCATGTTTCTTGGCCCAATGCAGAATATGTAACATTAACTGTTTGCCGTACCCACGATTTCGACAGGCCGGAGCGGTAACCAGATCATATATTCCTACATAGCCCTGCTCCAATGCACCAATTCCGCATGCTACAGGTTCAGTACGATCATATAGGATGAAGAATCCATATTGTATCACGGAATAGTTAAACAGCTTTCTTTTTACAGCCTTGTTCTTCTCAGATATTCCGGTTAAGTCCGCAAGCACATCCAGCCATTCATCGGTCAGCTTGTCTTCGATCTGAACTTCCTTATGGGATGGGGACTCCATATCATCCAGGTGTGCCAATACTCGAAGACTGGTAGGATCCAATAGGGTATAACCCCTGGATTCTAAAATAGGATCGAGTTCCTGCGGATTGAATGGTGTGATTTTAAATACGACGTCAAGTCCGGCCTTAACATATAAACGCTCACATTGTTCAATCTGGCTATGAAGGTCGATCGAAGACTCCGTATAGAGAGCTTGAATTGAGTTGGATCTCTTGGTATAGCCATCTGCAAATCGTAACAGCCATCCCTGTTGTGTCAAGGTTTGGAGCGCTGGCCAAGCGTTTAAGGTAAGCTCCTCGATTCTCTTATGCACGTAAATCACTCCTACAAATATGTTAGGAATAAATATACGTTAATATGGATTTTTATTCAATTAGAAAAATGTATTATTTCATTAGTGGAATTAACCGCCTTATAAACTGAATATAACTGGAACATCTGCGAGTCTTCGTTTCCATATCATATGATCTGCTCCACTCCCCCAATGGTCCTGTAGGACATAATCGGGTTCACCCAGCTTCTTCTTCCATATCTTCTGTGCACGAGAGTATCCGCTATCCAAACAAAATTCCGTTAATCCTTTATTGAGAAGCGTAAGATACATGATATTTAACATTAGATTTCCGATCCCTTGCTGTTGGCAATCCGGATGAACAAATACCGTTCCGATTTCAACCACATCACGCAATTTCCCATCGGTAGCTTCCCGGATCAATGCATTGGATGGTCCATACTCGATGCAGCTCACAATGCTGTTATCTAGCAGCCCGATGAGAAAATATCGCTGCTCTCCGTTCGTTTCAAAATCTGCGTTCAAGTATCTATTTTTGCTGTCAATCTCCTGTTCAATATCCTCCAGTAAATCTGCCAAGCCTTCTTTGGCAAAAGTATCGGTAATTACGAGCCTGAAAAAATGCTCTATGGCTTTTATATCGTTGCGATTTGGTCGCCTGACTTCTACTTGAAGCATGTTAGGCCTCCTTGTAGCTTCAATTACAATAGTCTCACAGATCTTTGGTGTGTTTCATAACATGGGCTTTAACTTCATCCTTTTGTTCATCGGTTAACTGGACAGGTTTCCAAGCATGATCGTCAGGGATGTGGATGGTTAGAGGTTGATCAGTTGCCAAAAGTGCCTGATACTATCGTTGATCACCTTGTTTTCTCCCGACCGGATTTCCAAAATGATCTTTGCCGCCGTTTCTTTAGCCAGCTTATAATCTTGAAACTCAATATGCCCTTGGCGTAAGGCTTCCTCAAGCTCATCCTCGTCTTGAATGAAGAGGCTTCCGTCTGGAAGCACAATAACATCCAGATAGAGATCATCCCAATAAGGGATCCCTTCGTCACTAACTCCATTCACCCTAGAAATATCGTTCTCATGCGTTATTCCATGCGTTCATTGCGGATTACCATATGTAGGTGGTCTTCCCAGACGCCGTTAATCTTCAGGTATTTAATGGCTAGCCCTTCTTCGTAGAAGCCTAATCGTCTCACTACATTCAACGAGGCTTTGTTTCTTGGCATGATGTTAGCTTCCAAGCGGTGCAGCCCCATCGTATCAAAGCAATAGTCGACGACGGCCCTTAGCGCTTCGGTCATATACCCTTTTCCCGTATGCGCCTGTGCCAGCTTGTATCCCACATGGGCCGATTGAAAGACGCCTCGAACGATATTGCTGATCGCAATCGAACCTATGATTTCATCATCTTTATGCAGCCACACTTTAAACAGAGATCCGTCTGCTATGCTTCGGCTCTCCGCTTCCAGAATCTCCGCCTGCTTATCGATGGTATAGAACTCAGCTTCTCGAGCGGGCTCCCATACCTTCCAATGCTCATCGTTCTTGACGATAAAATCCACCACATCCGCTGCCCGATCCTGATCGATGGTCTTTAGCTGTAATCGTGAGGTTTGTAACGTAAAGGACATACGACGCTCCCCCTTAAAGACTTAAACTGAAATTCAATGACAACCTATCATTCCTTGGGAATATAATGCTTCAGCTTTGATCGAGTAATTCCTCGAGCTTTTCCCTCCGGAGTCAATCGGTATTCAAACTGCATAATGTTACTGTGAGCAAAATAGATATATTCGACATCAGGCTCGTCTTTGAAGACCACAACCACATAAAAAGGCGGAAGCTTCACTCCCCAGATGCTTATTACCGACTGAATCTCATCCTTGCTGTAATGTTCTTCTTCAAGTAAGTAGGTATTCACCTTTTTAGCGTAGATCAATTTGTTCGCCTGCACATACACAAAGGGAGACAGAAGAACAAGCACCAACAAACCAATAGTGCAATTTTGATTTTATTCCCTGTTATTTTCATAGATTAAAATGCCGCTTAACCACTTCATAGTTCTCCTGAATGCTTCTGCTTCCGTCCACGAATATAACCTTGAATCCACGATTCATGGCGTCCTTGGCCACATAGGCCGCAAAGCCGATATCTCGTCCCATCCAATTCTGAAACGCGATATCGGGATCATCGCATTGATTCAGAATATCGTGGATCCATTCGCGCTTCGCATAATGCTCCTTCTGGAAATCCGGAACCGGTATGATCCATATTGCCTGATGGGGGCTGGATACCAGCTGTGCTACTTTTTCAGGTAAAAGCGCTGCTCCCTCCACAATGACGGGGGGTGAAGCCGGCAAAGCCGATACATCATCCACGATCATCGGAAACTCCTCGCGATAAAACTCCAGCTCCTCATCAATCTGCTGCTGAACCGGTCGTGACCATAATGTATTCCAGTTCATATCCTTCAAACGGAACATGGTGGGATGCTCCGACGGATTGCATGAGTGTACATGCTTCTCGTTGAACAGGTCACATTGATAATAGGTGTAGCCGTAATCTTTCGTGATCATTTCGGCAATCGTGGATTTGCCTGAACATGGGGAACCTCCGATCCAGTATACGTGGGAGTAGTCTTTTTTCTCGTTCATCATCTAATCATGCCCCTCTGTCGTTATCTTTTCTTAACTCGTTTCGAATGTCCAGCAATACGTTCCAAATCGCCCGCAAATATACCACAACGAATAAAAAACCTACAATCAATATCAATGCGATCATCCCCATAATCTCTCCACCTTTGCTGCTCTGACTGGAGACCTCCAATCGACCATAACTCTTCTATGTATAATCCCTCTTGCCCTCAGCGCTTTTTCGAATCCGCATCGTATCAAACAATCGCCCTTCATCATCGATGGCACGCACTTCCAAGCGGTCCATCGTTACAACGACTTGCAGAAAATGAGGCACCGCCAAGGACTGCGAGGTATGCCATTCCCTCTTGGGCAGTAACCAGCCCGGCATGGCTCCGGCGCCGCCTGCTACGATGTACACGATGCCATTGTCATAATCCACGGTCCCTTTCGTCAATGGGTGGCTTCGCTCATATACAATTGTATGCGAGTTGATAACCAGATCCACCCCATACCGTTCAAAGACCGTGGAAAGCTGTCGTAAATCCTCGACTTGATATCCGCCTGAAACATATGGCGGGTAGTGAAAATATACTACTTTCCACCTACCACTACTTGTTGAGAGCTCACGTTCCAAGAAATCGTACTGCGCATTTCCCGGACTCATCACGCCGGAGCTGCGAGGATAATCTTCTTGTCTGATCAAATCCGTGCTGTCCAGGCAGATGAAATGAACGTCTCCGTAATAAAATGCGTAGAAATTCTTCGGTTCCGGAAATGCAAACAGATCGTAATACCATGACGCGTTGTCCTCATGATTTCCCAGGCAGCTGTAAAAAGGTGTATCCACAAAAAAATCACGCCCTGGTCCAAAGAAATACTTGTCCCAATCCTCAGCGTTCTTTCCGTCATGGACGACATCTCCTACAAACAAAGCGATATCGGGTCGATACTGCTTCATTCGGCTGAAAATTCTACTATTAATACGTCCTCCCGACGAATCGAACCCGCTATAACCTCCGGTTTCACTGGTCACCGTAAAAGAGAATGGCTCACCTTGTCCTGCTGCCGTCTTCAACATATAAAAGTCAGACTCAATCTCATCCGATTCATGCTGGGAGTAGACCTTGTAATAATAAGGGGTTCCGGGCTCGAGGCCCTCCACGTTGATTTGGTGTATCCGTGTTGGAGACCCATCGGCAAAAGTACCGAATAGGTGAACTGGCTGCTTGTAGTTTCCTTGATGTCCGCTATGTATTCTCTCAGCATGCAAGACGTCCACCCTGGAAGTTGCAGGGAGCGACGTTTCCCACATCACGGTCATGCTGTGCCCGGTCGGGTTTTGCAGGTATGGTCCCTTCACAATGGAAAGCATGTAACAGCCTCCTTCGAATCTATTCATCAGAAAATGATGGTTATCGGTTATCTGACTTCGTTTCCTCTCTAATTATAACTATTCTTTCAGCTAAAAAGTTACGCTAACCTAACATTCACACCATTGTCCTACATAACAAAAAGAACCGGCATTACCCCCGGTTCTAGTAAAATTTATGATAGTCATACTCTCTTGTCCCTGAACTTAGCTTACCACAGCATCCAGTTCTGTCTCCCGCTGTTCGCGATCGGGAACTAACACCTCAACCATGACTCTAGTCGGTACGCAGATGATCTGCTGGTAGGGTTCCGAGATAAATCCCATATCCAGTGCAATTCGCTTCGGGGCATCCGAGTATATCATCTGGACCCCGTAGTTATACACTTTCAGCGTGTTGTGTCCAAACTTGGTTTTAATATCAATGATACGTTCGTCCGCGGTCAGCGGGACAGTCTCGTATTCTTTGCCGTTCACCGTAATCAAAGCCTTGAGTTCTCCCTGCTGGTAATCTGCATGGCTATGCTTCCACCACTGCATTCCCGTGAAGGAGCCAAGGATCAGGATCAAGGCAAACAGGATCATATCTCCGCGTCTTATTCTGGACAACATGCTCCCTCCTCCATGTGCACAGTCTTTGGAACCCCAGTATGAACGATGTACGAAACCACTGAAATGAATTTTGTCACATTCGTTATCCATGTGGACGGCTTGTACAACCGAAGGAGCAAGCCGCGAAAGCCTTGATGCAGCTCTTGCTATGGGGCAACCTGCCGGCTGTCCGGAACGGACTCGATCATGTGTTGGAGTCAGTGAGTTCATCATGAATTGCTTAAAGCACTCCCCTCTTTTCTATCAATACAACTCCGTTGACCTGCATGCACAGATCACATACCGCCCATAGACCCGTGCTCCCTGATAGCACCAATTCCTTCCGACATACGGATGCACATAACGCGAGATGCAATCCTGACACTTGGCCCGTTGTCCCGCAGGATCACTCGTATACCACCAGCCGGAAGGATAAGGGCATAAACCTTTACAATCGTCGATCACCGTCTTGGGGGTGCAAATGATATAATCCGACGGACAAGAGGCATCTGCGCCGCAGCCTGAGCAATATTGTCCATGCGGAGGCCGGCAGGGCCCCGCAGCAAACGAAATTTTGACGATATCGTTATCATCGGGACGGACTAATACTTTGGCAAGCGTCTCGGCCGTTTTTTGCGCTAATTTATTCAGCAGCGACTTCCGATTCATCTTCCGGGTAACCCGGCTGATCACCACCTGCGTCTCTTCGTCCTTGTTCTCCGGCTTCCGCCACATATTCTCACCTCATCTTATGAAGCCCTTGATGCTTTCGCGTACGCTTCAAGCTGTTCCCGACTGTTGACCAATCCCTTATGCCTGATGACGCCGTCCATATCCACCGCGTAGGCATAAGGGGTGACCTGCACATCGAGATGATTCGCAAACTCCGAACTAACGATCAGCACCTCATCGTCATAACCTATTTTTCGGACATACTCCGATGCCAAATCTACAGACGAGAATAGCAAAAGGATCGGTCTCACGTTATTCATCCTGGTGATCCGCTTAAAATCCGGCAAAATATCGGCGCATTCCTTACAGGTTGGCGATCCAAACAGCATGATGGAAGGCGTGCCAATCAGCTCGCTTGTGGACCACTCGGCACCCCGCAGGGTTGTCGTTGTGGCCCCGGGGATTTTATGGCCGACCGGAATACCGGACTGATTCACGCCTCGCGCAGTACCCATCACCATAATCCCCAACTGCCGAAACAGGACCAGGTTCAGAATGACCAAAGGTACGACCAGAATCCACAGCATGGTATATGAGATCCAGAAAAAGGTGTTCATCGCAGCCTCCTTACAACCTTTTTATTTTGGAAATATGAGTTGCGGCAATCTCGCGGTATATTCGTATCGCATGCAGCCCATCCGGAACTCCTATGATGATAAAAAGCGATAGCAGCAGCAGCATTCCCTCCATAAGCAGACCGGTTGCGGCAAAAGAGTGGCGATGCGCAAACCAGACAGGATGGCTGTAGGCCAACCCCATGAGTCCCATCGCCAGATTGAACCCAATTAATGGAAATCCAAGTTTAGAGCTGATCTGAGGCCCGAGACAGCCGCAGTCCAACCTCCCTTTTGTTCGGATGAAATAAGCGACGCCCACGCCCTGAATGAAATAAAGTAAAGAAATGCCCAGGAAACTGTACCGCGATGGAAAACCATATACCATGGTTACTGACAAGATCTGCAGGAGGATGAGCAGCGCATGCAATCGGGCACTTCCGGGGAACCGATCCGGATCACCGAATGCACGGCTCCAGCCAAAGCTCACCACGGACAACAGCATGGGCAGCGTAACGGATATTGCAAGCAAATCGTACATGGCCCCATATGCTCCTTTCTCTTCAGTAGCTGATGATCCAGATGATGGAACCGATGATCAGCAGCATGGAGACCGTTTGCCGCACGGCCGAGAGCAGCGTGAGATTGCGCACCCTTTTTTCAAGCATACGGTACACGATGGATCGGATCAGCGGGAGACTGAACACGGTGCCGCGAACGACTCCAAACGTTGCCCCTGCCAGCAAGCTAAGCCACCATGGAGCCGCGAATAAGGAGACCAGGATATACGCGTGAAAGAGGACACCCACCTGCAATGTGATGAAACCCAAGCCCAGAATCTGGCCCCATAATGCTGCCGAACGGTACCCTGCATGCTTGATCCATTCGGAGGGAACGATGAAATTGCCGGATGGAAGAATCCCCGTTTTATGAATGAGCTCCAAGCCCAGGAGTATCGCAAACAGCACCACAATAATAGAGTTTTGATATAAACCAACAGGGGTTAATTTCAGCAAAAAATTGATGAATCCGATCGCCAGTCCGGTCATAGCGCCGCCCAGGGTACAAGAAACGATGTACACCAGCGCATATTTGGATTTACTGACCTTCGTGCCCTCCAGACTGCCTAACACATTCAGCCCACAGGTGGTGTCGACACTGGCTACCGCGGCACAGACGGCAAATATAAAGAGCAACATCGACAGCAAGTCATGCCACCTCCCCATCATCCCTAGACATGAACCCTTCACTCTTTCATCTTATGTGTGACAGCCTGTCGATTATTTATACAAATATCCGATCCGCTGGATATGCCGCTACATCGCTATCTCATTGAGAATAAAGAAACCGTCCATGGATAATCTCCAAAGACGGTTCTGATTTATGCAAGCATTGGTTATGCGACTTTATGATAATCCGAGATATCAACCTCCAGCGGCATTTCGGCTGCTCGCGCTTTTTGGGCCGCTTTAAAAAATACGATGACCAATAAGACACTGATGACAGCACCCACGATATAAGAAACATTCATGGACTGCCTGAATCCGATCTCCGCGTTCAGAATATACACCGTCGTTGTGTAGAGCATAAACGCACCCGGAATCAGCGCTACCCAGTAATTTTTACGGGCAATGAACAGATACATCGCACTGACAAACAAAGCAATAACCGCTGTGGCCTGATTGGCCCAGGAGAAGTATCTCCAGAGAATGTTGAAATCAATCTGGGTTAAGGCAATGGAAACGACAAACAAAGGAATGGCAATGATAAGGCGCCGCTTCATGCTGAATTGTGGCAGCTTGATATAATCCGCAATGATCATGCGCGCGCTCCGGAATGCGGTATCCCCCGACGTAATCGGCAGCACGATCACTCCCAGCACAGCCAATGTGCCTATAACCGCACCTAACGTCACCTTCGCGACCTCGCTTACGACAAGACCCGTTCCGCCGGTTGCCAGAAGCTCGTTCAAGCCGTTGGACCCCTGGAACAAACTCATCGCCGCTGCGGCCCATACCATGGCTATAATCCCCTCGGCAATCATCATGCCATAGAAAATTTTACGTCCCTGCTTCTCGGTCTGTGTAGTCCGGGAAATAATCGGTGTCTGGGTAGCATGGAATCCGGATAAGGCACCGCACGTAATCGTCAGAAACAATAGCGGGAAAATCGGCATATGATCCGGATGCAAATTGGCTAGTGTCAATTCCGGTATCGGTACCTGCTGTACAATCAGCATCCCGCCGACACCAAGAGATGCTATGAGTAACAGTGCGCCGAATATCGGATAGAAGCGGCCAATGATTTTATCAATGGGCAGCAGTGTAGCCAGAATGTAATAGCCGAAAATAAACAGGGTGATGATCCACAAACTGACTTTGCCGTTCATCAGATTGTGAAGCAGGCTGGCCGGTGAGGTCACAAAGACGGTACCTACCAAGACCAGCAGCAGAATCGCGAAAGCGTTCACAACATGTTTCATCACTTTGCCCAGAAACTTTCCAGCAAGCTCCGGCAGATGCGCGCCGCGGTTGCGGATGGAGATCATACCCGTCAGGTAATCATGGACAGCCCCGGCAAAAATACACCCCAGCACAATCCAGATAAAAGCAACCGGTCCATAGAGCGCGCCCATAATGGGTCCGAAGATGGGGCCCACACCGGCTATATTGAGGAGCTGAATCAGCGAGTTTTTGTTCGAGCTCATAGGCAGATAATCAACGCCGTCCTGATTGACATAAGCAGGCGTTGCCCGTTCTTCTTTAACTCCGAACATTTTTTCAATGTATTTTCCATAAGTGAAATATCCAATAACCAGCAGAATGATCGATATGATGAAGGTATACATGCCTTCGCCCCCTTTTACTGAAATCGCTTACATTGATTATAAGAAATTATCGAGATCAGAGGGCGATTTTGAAATAACATGTCGTCTGGACGCATTAAGATGTTCAAATTTAAGGTTATTATGCACATTAAAGGGCTCTCATGCACTCTTCATTCACATCATGAGCGTCACATCCTTAACACGTCCACGATTAATTAAAGCTCCAAAGCCTCTCGAAATGCCTTGGCATAATTACGGCTTACGGCTAGTTTGTCGCTGCACCCCTTCAGCTCAAGCTGGAATGCGCCGTTAAACCAAGGAACCAGGCTTTTGACATAATCAAGATGTACCACATAGCTTTTATGAATCCGGAAGAACGGATACTGCCGAAGCTTCGTTTCCAGCTCCTTGAGTGGCGTTTTAACATGATATTGCTTATCGACTGTGACGATCTTGGAGTATGCCTCCTCCCGTGAGATATAAATAATATCTTTCGGGTCTATGAACATAATTTCCCCATCCACATCCAACGACAGCTTGCCCGATGATTTGGAATGACCGGGTGCTGTCGGGTCTTCCTTTCGTAATGATTGCTCAAGGCGCCTTACCGTCTCCGCCAGTCTTTCTTCGTCTATAGGCTTTAACAAATAGTCCAGCGCTTCGAACCGGAAGGCCTCTACACCGAATTGAGGGTACGCCGTGGCAAACACGATTTTTGGAGGGAGCTTCAACTCGTTTAAGGCTCTAGCCGTTTCAAGCCCGTTCATTAAGGGCATTTCAATATCCAGAAATACGGCTTCCGGCTTCAACTGCATGGTCTTTAACACCGCCTGTTCCCCGGAATCCGCTTCTCCAACGATCTCGAGTGTAGGATGCTGCTTCAGTAAATAGATCAGTTCTTCACGGCTGTACCGTTCATCATCCACGATGAGTGTTCGAATGCGTTCGATCATGTGTAAGAAATCCCTGCCTTCATGAGTAGAGTTATACGTTAGCGGCTGCGGGAATCTGGAATTGAATTTCAGTCCCGACCGCTTCATCACTTTGGATGTTTAATGATGCATGGGGCCCATACATCAAAGCCAATCTTCTGTTCACGTTATACACAGCCATTCCCGTACCCGATGAAGAATCGAGCATTTGGCGCCCCAATAACCGAAGCCGTTCCGGCGTAATCCCCGTTCCGTTGTCCTTGATCGTAACGAATACACCGTTAGCCGGATCACCCTGAATGCGGATATGTATGACACAATCGTCTGTTTTGTTCCTGAAACCGTGGCGTATGCTGTTCTCTATTAATGGCTGCAAGGTCAGCGGCGGTACAAGCGCCTGCAGCGCGGAATCCTCTACCTCATATTGTATTTGCAGCTTATCCTCGAATCTGGTTTGTTCAATGCTCATATAAGATCGTATATGCTGCAGTTCATCCTGAAGCGTGGCCTTCTCGGCGGTTGCGGCGGTCAAATTCTGGCGGATATAGTCCGATAGACTCCGCAGCAGCTTTCTTGCCTTCTCCGCATCGATCCGTGTTAGAGAGAGTATCGTGTTTAATGCATTAAACAAAAAGTGCGGATGAATTTGTGCTTGAAGCGTCTTGATCTCAGCTTCTCTGGCAAGTTCCTTGGTTTCCTCCAATTGAGCGGCCTCCAGCTGGTAGCTTAACAGCATCGTAAGACCTGACATCAATTCTGTCGTAACGTGGGTAATGTCCTTCGGACTTCGAAAATAGAACTTTAGTGTGCCCACGGTCTGACCGCCCTGTTTCAAAGGTCCGATTACAGCGGCCCCCAGCGGACAATCCGGCTTCTGGCACTGAATATGCGCCCGATCCGCGATCAGCTGCTCCCCTTGTTCAATGACCCGACGCGTCACTTCCGTCTGCAGCGGACGACCTGCCGCATGATGATCATCCCCCGTTCCGACATGGGCCAGAATCATCCGGTCATTCGTAATCGCAATCGCACTGGCATTGACTTCCTCATAAAGAATCTGACATACCGCTTCCGCGGATTGCGCATTCATCCCCTGACGCATATACCCAATGGTTCTGCGGGCTATCCGAAGAGAAGCTTGAGCCTGCTGAGCCGCTACCTTCTCCTCTTCATTCAATACGGATCGGATAATGAGCAGAAACAATGCACAACCGATTCCGTTTGCTACAATCATTGGAACTCCAATATAACCGACCAAGGACATCGCCTGTTCGAATGGTCTGGACAAAAGCAGGATGATCAGCATCTGAAGGGACTCTGCCAATGCCCCCATTAGAAGCGCAGCTGAGAAACGAACCTGCTCATTCTTTTTATGAAACAGGCTGGCCAGAAGACCTGCAAATATGGTAGCGAGCCCACAGGCCAAACTCGTAAACCCACCTAATGTAAAACGGTGAAGCCCTGCAATCAGTCCTGCACCAAGCCCGATTCTGTAGCCTCCGAACAATCCGGCCATGACAACACCGACAACTCTTGAATTCGCAATCGCTTCGTCTCCGGAAACTTGCATCATCCATTTGTTGACTTCAAGGGATTCGGTATTCACCGTAATTCCGGTATACGTCCCGATAATCCCTAAAATCCCGAAAACTAATACGGCCTGAATCTGTTGTGCTGACGTCAGCTTGTCCTGACTTATCATCGATCGGAAGAACCTCAACCGGGTTACGATAAATGCAATCGTCACAATAATTCCAATCCGCTCGGTCATTGTAATCAGCAGTTCAAACATGGCGTCACCCCGCAATCTGACTTTGAATCGCTTACTCGTCACGAATAGATTCCTTAAGAAGTTTACCGTAAACCTGGCAATACATACTAAATTATCATGGCAGAGGCTCAAAAAAACAACAAAAAACCTCCCGCTTCCATTCGTTCTAAAGCGGAGGTTGTTAAACTCCGTACCATCCTATTCGTTTGAACATCCCTCGTTTATATGGATATCACCTGAAGACCGGCTTTCTCCATTCCATGTAAATACGTTCGCTGAACCCTATTCCCTCTACATCTTCCTCAGATTTTCGTTCAATCTCCCGGAATCCAAATTTCTGATATAACGATAGCGCGACCAGGTTGCCGTCGGTCACTTCCAGAACGTAACGCTTGTATGGCAGCTCCTCTTGGACATGCTTCATTAAAGCGGTGGAAACGCCCTTGCCGCGAGCTTTCGTCGTAGTTGCCACACATTCGATATAACCTGTTTCCTCATCATAAGGCAGTGCCGGGTTAAATTCGTTTTTCATGACGTTATATGCAAGCTCGCCTGTCTTCTCTCCAAAAGCCTCCTGAAGCGGAGCTAACTCGACCGGCATGGCCCGCTGCCTATGATGGGAACAGGCTAAAATCCCGATAATGACGCCCTGGACCTCAGCCACATAAAACACCTCGGGACTGAACAGACTCCGGAAGGCTTTCTTTAACGTGCTTCGATCCTCAGTGAAATAGGACAATTCGTTATAATATCCATCAACAAACACTTCCGCTACTTCCTCGCGAACGTCTCGTTCATAATCTGCCTTCTTCTAATCGTAATGGAGCACATGATGTTCTCCTCCTGTCAAAAATGTAATCTGCGCTTCATATCCTTTCGGAATCCCTTATCTGCAATCAGACACATCCCGCCGAACGTTAATAAGGCATATACGGCCGTGGCAACGGCTGTCCATAATACGTGCGACATGCCGACGGCATATAGTAATAAGGGCACAAATCCAAGCAAGATCAGGGTTAACAAGTAACCTGCGAACTCACGCCAGCGCATTTTTCTGGTGCAGCATATAACGGTAATCAGAAGGGTTGCCGCCATCATCAGGAACGGAATGACGTAACCGGTCGACCAGTAATTCGTACCCGCTGCCACGTTAAGCCATAGCAGCATGCCGGACAGCCCCAGCAGCTGTACGACGATTTTGCCGCCGAGGTGCGACTTGGACATCAAGGTATGTCTGATGAACAGCCATGCATAGAGCACGCAGGGCATGAGGTACAGACTCCACCATACTTCGTGATCTCCCAGAATATTTATAAGTAAAGATAAACCGATGACAGACACTGCAATGAAGGTAAGCCACTTGGATAACAGACTGCTCGCACGCTGCTCCTCTACAGCCTCATAGATGGGGTACCAGGAATTCCCTGTTGATGGTGCATCGCCCTTACCATGTAAATTTCTCCGGCATAAGGGACATGCTGCGTGCGCCGGGTCTACGGATACCCCACAGCTCTCGCATCTCATGCGCCCATCCCCCAATCATTGCTGACAATCCTTATATCCATTCCGCTCAGGCTGGCAAGCTGGCGAAAAAAATGCCTGATCACATCGCTCTCGACGATATTCCTGGCAAAGGTGATGGTAAGCTGGTCATTGATCGAACTGACGGCACAGTTCATTGGACTCTTGGCCGTAGGATACATCGTGGTTTCCATTGATTCGATATGCGCAGCCATACTCGCTGGGATATCGACTCGGCCCAGATTGGTAAGCGTAAGCGTTTTGGCTTCTTCACCGTAATGGTCGAATCCATAACGAATCGCCAGATCCTTCAATTTCAGCGGCGTGAATCGGGATATCAGGTTCTTCTCGTATTTCATGCTGCTGGCCATCGCTTGGGTTAGATAAGACTTCGTCGTTTTCTCTTTCATCTGTGCATGCACGATACCTTGCACCTCATCCAATGTCATGCCTTCCTTCATCTGTACGCCAATGTTAATGACCGCAAAAAAGTTGCGCAGACTGCTCGAAGGAAATATTTTACGCAGGTTCACCGGCATGCTGATCACAATCGGCCGGTTATCGTTGTTGAAGGGCAACGTCGTCTCATAAACCGCCATAATCAAAATCGCTGTCAGGTAAGCGGTGAGCGTTACTCCCTTCTGCTTGGCCGCCCCATTCAGCCGCGAGGCGTGAATCATGCCGTGGATGACGTTGTGTCCATAAGGCGAGAATCGGGTACCGGGAATTTGCAGGGCCTCCGGCATTCTGGAATCGGCCGTGGCCGATGTATAATGAGCTTTAAAGCTGTCCTGCGCTTCGGCATATCGAGCAAATGAAGCTGGCGGCAGAATCAGACCTTCCTTGTCCTCTACGTTTTCGCCGAGCAGATATAAATACTGGAACACCAAGGTTTTGAGAAACTCCAGTGCCCCACCCCCGTCTGTTAGCGCATGGAAAATCTCCACGCTGATCTTGTTGCCATGATATAAAACCCTCACCAAGCTTCCGCCCTCAGTCGAGAGAGCTGCAGGAGCGCAAGGATAGGTGGATTCCGGTTCCACCATCAAACGCGTCTCCTTCTCCCGCAGAAATTTCCAGAACAGGCCATTTCTAAGCTCGACGTTTAATAGAGGGAATCTCTTCATTACGCTATCGAGCGCCTGTTGCAACACCGGTGGCTTCACGTCACTTGTCAGCATCATGGACAACCGGTAGGTTGATGAATTCTCCCTTCCTGCAACGGCGGGAAACAGCTTCCCGGCGTGGTCAAGTTTATACCATTCTTCCATCTGTTGCTCTCCTCATTTCTATTAGAACTCCCACTCAGCTGCAATTAACAGGCTTACCTTATGTATGTGGCAATGCCACTTTCACTCAAGCTTCAACCGCAGCCGATACCAAGATGGCATGCCCCTCTTCATGTAAAGTCCGCTTATCCGCCATTGAAAATCGCTTTATCAGCGATGAGCGGGTATGTATTAACATCATGGGAACGAGTAGTTCCGTTCTTCGATCAATCCGATTCTTGCCATCCGGGTGCATCACGGATAACAGCATTCGCAGGTAGGACGTTGTCAGCTTTTGGAACAAGTCCGGTTTCATCGCTTGATGCTCAAAACCAAGACCATGCGTTAATCCACGGTGCAGCAAAGTAATCCCGACCAGCGCGCTGACCTCGCTGAACTCGGACCGGTATTCATATGCACGGCTAATCTGCAGCATGGACTTTCTTGCAAGTCTTGCTATTTTCAGAGCCGCACGATCCGGCCCTTCCGATCGGATTAGTTTGAGAATCGTTTCATTGTCCAAATGCAGCTCGCCTACCAAATCTCCATTCTGAATGACCGTTGAGTCCTCGCAGACGATGCGCTCTCCTCGATGCTTCTTAATCATGACTGTACATATGCCAAAGCGAGAGATATGCGAGCTGCGGAACCTGGAAATGAAGCTGAAGATACGTTCCCACATCATCCAGGAGCTTTGCATGACGGTTTTAAGTAATTTTCGCAGCAGATGGAACACCTCACTATTTTTTAGTTTGAATATGTCATTCCATGATTCTCCAGTAAAAATCCGTTGATTTCATCATAAAGAAGATCTGCACAGGTTCCCACCGTCTCAGGTACAGAGTTCCTCTCGGTCTCAAGACGGAGATGCGGGTCAAAACAGTTGCGATGCTTCGACGGATCCGATTTGGTAACGAACCTGTTCCCCTTGAAAAATAATAACCTGCCACCTCTCTAACATTGGTTCTAATCGGTTTTTTACGAAATATTAAAAAGTAAGCGCTTCATATTGATGCAAAATGTATGCTCACAGGATACGCAAGGCATTGTAACTGCCGTAGAGTCCATTAGGTTTACATCATACTGACAAGGATGTGACTACAAGGATGCTTTCACATTTACGTAGGTGCGGGCTTTTGTTGCTGGCGGCAGTTCTGATTTCTACAATCTGTATCCCGCCTCCCCACGTTAAGGCAGCAGCGTTAATTACTATTGATTCTCATCAGGACGGACAAACACTTCAACCGGGTGTGGCTGAGTTATCCGGAACCTACTCCGGCGTGTATGAACTTCAGCTCATCGTTAACGGTGCATTTGTGACGGATGTTCAGATGGATGACCCGAATGGCGATGACAGTGGATCTTGGTCTTACAAGCTGGATACAAGTCAGTTGGACGGTCCCGTCGAAATGGTCCTTAAAGGAAATGATGCGGTTACGCGTTATGGTATCTGGTCCCCATGGATTCACCTTAATATCGATAATCCTGCAGCTCATATCCCGGGAGTGCAGATTACCAGCCCAAACGAGCATACGTTGCAGCGCAATAAAATGGATATTCACATATCTGCAGCGGGTAAAAATCCGATAGCCCAAGTTGAGCTCCGCATCAACGGAGGCGATTGGCTGCAGGTCGCCCCTGCCAAAAACGGATATAAATATACATTCGATTCGCGTCAATCCCCTCACCAGGTTCACAGTCTGGAGGCAAGAGCAACCGATTCTTATGGCAACACAGGCTATAGCCTAACGGTCTATGCAAGAACAGGGGGGATGCCTCCGGCTAACCAAGGCAAATATCCCGCGACGGTGACTGACGCTGTCTATATGGATCTTGCCAACTCAACTCCCGTTAACGTAATTAATGATGTATACGATCCCTCCGCGACGAATCCTGAAACGGTGACCAGCAACACCTATGAGCCGGAGCCGCTGCCGGATCAGGATCGTGCGATCTGGATCTGGGAAAATGCCTCCTACCCGCTAGTACTGAATCCAAATGCCCGAGCGGCCCTCTCCTCCATGGCAAAGGATACAACCACCTTCAATCAACGTCCGATTACAACGCTTTATTTGGCTGTAGGGCAATATGACGGAGCAAAAATGCTGGAGGATCATCGAAGTGAGGTTCAACAATTCATCGAGTGGGCTCACTCTCAAGGTTTCTATGTTCATGCGTTGATCGCCGGCGGCACCTCCCCACCTTACTTCGGAGCCTATAGTCGGTATGAGACTCATGCCGTAAGAGAATTTGAGCAAATCTTGAATTACAATTTGGCTTCCGGCGAAACGGCTCGCTTTGATGGCGTGAACCTGGATACCGAACCGTATATCCTGCCGGATTTCAAAATAGCAAAGCCTTCTGTTCAGATTCAGTACCTGGATATGCTGCAGCTTCTGATGGAACGTAAACAGGCATCGGGCCTTACCTTGTCCGTCGGCGCGGCAATTCCAAGATGGTACGATACTTCTTCTGACGCAAGCAATATCTCATGGAACGGAAAGACGAAATGGCTGTCTGAGCATATTCAGGACACGGCCGATTATATCTCGATCATGAATTACCGCGATCAAGCCGATGGCAGCGCCGGCATTATCGCACAAGCGCTAAACGAGCTGGCTTATGCCAATACGATCGGCAAACCGAAGTCGGTTGTGATCGGAGTCGAGACGAAGGACATCGCCGATGGCGGGGATCCGGAAACCATCAGCTTCCATGAAGAAGGTCGAACTTATATGGAGCAGGAGTTAAACAAGGTTTATGATGCTTTTCTGAACGATTCAGCGTTTGGAGGCATTGCTCTCCATCACTACTCCTCGATCGTTGATTTTCCAAGCGAATGGGGACCTGGCGGCTACGCATGGCAGCCTCCTGCTGACCATGAACGGCCAAGCACGGTCAGTGGAGCAACAGCGGCCACGTTTGATTTTCAACGCATTAATATTACTTACAATATGGCGATGGACAATACCGCAGTGAATGCGTATCGGATCTACCGGAGTACCAATGCCGACTTTGAGATCGGACCCGCTACTTACGCCGGAATCTCTAAAGGACTTTCCTTCAAAGATACCGGTCTGCTGCCGAGCACTACCTATTATTATAAAATCACGGCGGTCGATATCAGCGGCAATGAAGGAGCTCCCAGCGCGGCTGCCTCAGCAACAACAGCGCCATCCACAATGAAACCGATGGTCATTGATCAGATGACCCTCACCTATTCTGCCGGTATCGCCAGAGTAACCATGCAGATGGTCGATAAGGAAACAAGGCTGCCTGTTTCAGCCAAAATCAGCGGACGGTTCACCCATATGGCAGGCAAATATGTCAATGCCGCGACAACGGCGGACGGCGTGTTCCAATCGCAGTCTGAGCTCATCTCCGTATCAAGAGGCGAGATCGGTTTCCTGCCACGGCGCATCATGGCCGACTCCTATTACTGGGCCAGTGCTTATGACCAACTCCCGTACCCGACGGTGATATGGGAGCCTTGAGGCTCAGATATACAGCGATTCAGAACTTCAGCACTACGAATGCGGATCATGCTTCCGATCCCTGTTGCCCCCAGATTTCTTATGATCCTATGACATGGTTGAAATCCGGGGACAAAGGGGACCGCTTTGCTTCTACAGCATGATTCCGCCTTCTCCGTTGGAGTTTGGAAACCAAACAAAAACCTCTCTTGATAATGAAGGTGTTATACCACCACATATCAAAGAGAGGTTTCCTTATATTAAATATTAGATCTGCTTAAATTGTACAAATATCATTCATGTTAGGGCAGCGTGTTCAAGAATGGCTTCACTGTTTTGGCAAGCGTGTAATTCGTGGTCGTATCCCAGTTAATGGACCAAGTCATCGCTCCCCGTATATCGGGGTATTTAGCAACCGGTTTATAACTTCCACAGCTGTTTCCAGTTGCCAGACAATTTAGGGCATTATTTACGACGGTTGGAGAAACATATCCGCCTCCAGCTGCTGCTGAGGTAGCAGGCACTCCTAATCCCAATTGGGAAGGTGATACCCACTGGAGCGTTAAGTCCGAAAGAGCCGTCAGGAAATCAACCGTGCCTTGGGAATAGCATTTACCGTCACGGCCTAGCATGCATCCAGAATTATAATACTGGACGTTAATTACCGTTGTTATATCCTTCAGATTGTTATAAAGCTGCATATAGGAGGTGTTTGGATTCTGCATGTCTATCGTTTGGGGAGCCATCGTCAGAACAAAATCATTTCCTACTTTCTGCTTCAGTTGGCGGATCGCATTGGTTAAATTAGGTACATTCATGCCATGCTCCAGATCGATGTCTATCCCATCAAGCCCATATTGAGTGATGATGCCGTACATGCTGTTCACAAAGTTCGTTACATTCGGGGATGGATTATTCAAGTTAATGTTCCCCAATTCCCCTCCAATGGATATGATGACCTTCTTGCCTTGAGCGTGTTTGGCCTGAATATCCGCGATCAGTTCGGCATTGGTGTACCCGCCAAGTGCTGTGGATAGCGCAGGATCAACTGTAAAAGTGACACCCCCAGGATTAGCAGGATCCATCTCGGCAAACGCTAACACAATGATGTCGTACTGTTCCGGTATATCTCTCACCTTTAACTTGCTCGCACCATTAACAAAGTTCTGCCAGTACCCTGTCAATATATGCTTCGTCGGCTGGGGGCCTCCTGTTCCTTCTGAAGTGGTTGCATTCACGATCGCACTGGCAGGAGAAAGGTTGCCGGCAGCATCCTTTGCAATGACCTGAAAAGAATATGTCGTGTTCGGTGAAAGACCCGTTATTGTCGCTGTCGTACCGGTAACAGAAACGGCTATGGATGTGCCTTGGTATACATCATAACCTGTCACGCCTACATTGTCCGTTGAGGCTTGCCAGGATAAAGTGACGCTTGAAGAAGTGACTGCGCTTACAATTACACTCGTAGGAGTTGTCGGGGCTACCGTATCGTTACCTCCACCACCTTGGACAAACTGCCATAATGCAGGCACATTGGGCGGTTCCCATCCGGGTAATGAGGTATGAGCTTGAATAGCCTTATACGCTTTCCCATCGTACGTTACGTTGTCGTTAACGGCATAAGATACATTGGGTGCCCAAGCGCCCCGGTCTGCTGCAGACACCTCAAGTGGAAAAAAGTTCAACACCATAGACACGACAACCAATAAAGGCAACATCATCACTCTCGATCTGTCCAGCACTCTGGATAAACCCTTCTTCATCCATTAATCCCTCCTCAGAAAATAAATTAATCGTTCAGCTTTAGCCTATCTCGCGTAAGACGACATCACCTCCTTTATCACATACAATTATCTTGTTAATTCTCTAAATCCATATCGATGCATTTTATTTACTCATTTTTGATTCATTTACATAATTCGTAATTTGATTTATATGTAAAAAATTTACTTTATATGTTAATTATTATCAATAGCTTGGAAGGCTCAATTTGTGTATGTAAGAAGATTTTCAAACAAGATATGCCTAAGACTAGGCAACACAAAAACAACCGTCCTCCTTGTAATGTGTTCAGGAGAACGGCCGCTTTGATCATTGTATATAATGGTGATAATTACCCAACTCGTCAGGCAACACTACGTATGCGAATCGTGCTTCCGCCTTCTCCGTTGGGGTTTGTAAAGATGTATCATGCGCTAGCATTTGGCCCGCCATCAGTAAACACCAAGCTCGGTGTTGAGTTCACAGTGTAATGCATGCCTTGCGATTGTTTTCAAATTTCAATATCCGCATCAACAAAATATCGTCCCTTTACCCCGCCGATCACTTTTTTCAGCTCGCCCAGTACCCTCTTCTCTTCCTCTGGATCGGTCCACCAATTGTCCCGTCTCCCAAGAGAGCGATGGTCCGGACACCATACATACTCATACCAAGGCGGCATAAAGGTCCTGAGCATGAGTTGGCATCGGCGCATATGTCCAGGCGCACTGACGAGCAAGAGCCGATGGATTCGTTGTAACCCCAATGCCCGATCAAGCACGGTTAGTGAGGCCATAATGTTTTCCTTCGTATGGTTGGACATCGTTTCAATAAAAATGGATTCTGTCGGAATGCCCATTTTTATGGCTTCATCCCGCATCATAACCGCCTCGGGCTGCTCCCACTCGCCAAATCGGTCTCCACCCGTGAATAATAGATACGGGGCGCGTACGGCTGTGTATAATTCAACCGCTTTCCTTACTCGGTCCAGGTTTTTTCCGCCAAACACAAAGATACAATCACCAGACTGCGTACCATCATCAACTTCCGTTTCCGCTCCGAACACCACCGTTGTGATCTGTTCTCTCGTCAATATCTCTGGATTCATCTGTGAGATCAGCAATAAAGAACCCTCCCGTTGTCTCATGTTCATCAAAACCCAAGTAATGCCTGGCGACTTCATATCGATAAAACTGCAATAGCTTTGCAGCGTCTGGAGTCCTCCATGTGAACGGAAGTAACACTTCATCTCATTCGATAAAATTATTCAATAAAAGACGAATCACACGATCGTCCCATACCTGTACTTCTATATATCGTTCTGGTCCTTGATCCCCGTCTTTATTCCATTCTTGCGGCCAACCATATTCGTCTACCAGCCGGAGAATTTCGTTCTTTAAGTAGACCTTCCCTCTGTAAGGCTTGTCGTCTTTAAAGCGCATCGTGGGAAATAAGTCACCATAAGTAAAACTAATGATCTCGGGGTCAACATCATCGAGGGGAATCTTGACTTCCCTCCCGCTCTGATACCACTGCTTAATCCATTCGCAAGGGCCAAGTGTCATGTAATGTGGATATTTATTTGTCGGCCGTCCACCCTTGGCTATAAATAGATCTCTTGCACGAGATTCTAATCCGCGTCGGATGACGATATAATCATCTCCGCGTTGACTCGCAAACCTATTTTTATTTTGTTGGAGTCTTCTCTGTACTTGCTTCGCTTCATCTATAGATAGTGCGGATAGATTTCGAAAAGGTCCGGTATCTGCATCATAATAATGATATAAGAATAATTCCACGGCTTCTTCCTTTCCTCGATTACAGCGATATTAGTTCGCTCGTAGATTTAAAACCCACTTATGTTTCTCCGAAGTCTCCGAGGCATCAAATATCAGCCCGTCCATGGTCAACTTACCCTGATTCCATTTTAATCTGGATATTTGTACTTGTTGATCTGTTGACTGCAAATTTATAGAATGATCCGGAATCTCCATCTCAATCTCAACATCATTTATTATTCTGACCTTGGATTTATGAGAAGAAATGACGGGAATTCCACTTCCATAAATCATGTAGAGACCATATTTTTGATTGTTTTCTTCATAAAAGTACACACCTGTCCCTCTTGCTTCCCACTCCCGATTTTCAATGGCCGTCCATATTTCATATTCATTCTTCATCCATTGATTAACATGAAATAATAAAAACACGGAAAGGACGACAACAAGGATAAGTAATAATTGTTTTTTCATAGGCTACTCCACATTATTGAATAGGGAACTACTTTCATATATCACGACTTGTGATTTCTCGATTTTCACTCACGATTCTCTGCTTTTCACCCTCGATGTAATCATATACTTTTGAAATCTCTTCTTCGTAGTTCTCTTTAATCTCAAAATAAGGGACATCTGATGCCAAACACTTTTCACGGAATGCATCATGCTCCAGTATGTAATCAGTAATGGTTCTTTCTTCAGGATAGGTACGTGTTTCGATTGCATTGCGATGTTGAATGATGTTGGAATGGAAGTTTTGCTGGATGTAGGTGGTTGAGAAACCCAAGAATACCGGTATGATGTGCGCTGAGTAGGATGGCTCGATATCTTGAAGATGGTGAGGCAGGATGTAGCAGCCTTCAATGATTAGATTCTGGTTATTCTCTATGTTCGTCTTGATGATCTCTTTGAGGCTCGGCCATAATATCTCACCGATAAACTCTGCTGAATCCAGGGGGGTGAAACCGCAGTTCATATCTGCTCTGTATAAGCCCATTTTTAAATGGTCGATCGAAAGATATGGAGCGTGATACCTCTCGAGCAATTGTTGAGCCATATAGGTCTTACCCGTGCAGCTGTTCCCGCTGATTAATATGATCATATTCGTTACAGTCTCCTTTAATGGCAGAGGCATCAATTCATTAGGCAAAAATCAGCCCCGTAATGGCCAAGATACAGCAGGGATATTTCCTAGCTGCATGAATGCAGTAGTTAAATCCCCTATAGTCTCTTGGCATTATTAAATCTATGTATTCCAAATTCCTTAAAATCTGAAGAAACTATGGATTCCCTAAGAGGACATAAATTGGGTGTAAACCTTAATTCAATTCCCTTACTTAAAAGTCTCTCAACCAGTCTATCAACCTTCTCCATACCCACAGGCTTTACGGTTTGATAGGAAATATAATAGCCTGCAGTCTTATCAAAAACTTCAAACCCCTCGTCTTCAAATTGGTACTTGTACAACGTTTGTTGAACGATTCTTGCGTACCAATCATTTTCCACAGTTACGATGATGTCAGCCAACGTGTTGTTAAAAAACAACTCCCTGTTTCTCTCACTGATATCCTCTGTTCTTCTACATACGATTCGCGGACAATCCCTCGGGAAGTAATATGAGAATTCATGTTCCGCATCTATGGCCCAAACCACTGCCGGAAAGTCTGGTCGGTTCTGTTTTTCCCGCGGGATGAAGATTTCAATATCCGCCTCTTCGCTAAAATGAAAAAGCATTCATGCACCTCATTTTATATATGTATTTCAGTAATTTCGTATACTTTAATCACGTACTAAACGCGTCACAGTTTCACTGACTCAGGTCTTCTGGCAATCCGCCTAGATACATCTCCATGGCATTCGAATAGGTTTCTAGTGTTTGAATAATGACTGGATGGGGCTGTGCGTAATTATTCTCATAATCCTTCTCACCATATTCTTCCCTAACAGGAAAGGCTAACCTCTCCTTATCTATTGAAAACTGCGCATTTATGCCTTCCTTATTTCCTCTTGCGTCTAAACGTATCCACCTGCCCTGCTCCCTCAAATACACTGTATTCAAAGCATGCAAACAGTACCCATCTTCGGGTTTATCGAATAAGGTTAACCTTTGATAACAAATGCCTGAAGGTATACCCATTCCTCGCAGTATTCCTGTCAACAAATGAGATTTGGCATAGCATATGCCATGTCCTTTGTTCAATACTTCAGAGGCCTTCCTTGTTACTTCTTCGTTGTTAATATCAAAAGAATGATCAATCTGATCGCGTACAAATTCAAATGCTGCCTGTATTCTTTCGATTTCAGTTTCCTCTGTAAAAGATAAGATCACAGCTTGTATTTCAGCATCAAAATAATCAATATACTCAGATGCCTGCAAATAGGCTTCCAATTGTGCTAACTGCTTCATTGTTTCTCCTCCTAGTCGTATAACAGAAATTCCCAGCCTAACTTCTATCGCATTCACGACGTTCAAGTAGCTCAAACTTCGTATCGGCAGGTATTCCTTTTTATTACAGATACTTTTTGAATGCTCTGCTTGAATGTCCGTCATATCCCAACCTATCGTAAAATTCATGAGCCTCAGTCCTTGAACTTCCACTTGTAAGAAATATCTTTAAACAGTTCTTCTCGGCGCATAAACCTTCAATATATTTCATTAATTCTGAACCATATCCCTTTCCTTGTTGTGCTCTTGAAATAATAACTCTTTCTACAACACCAAACGGCCTGGACCCCACTAATGCGTCCAAGCAGAGATGCAAATGAGCAGTTCCCACAATCTTTTGCTCTAGCTCGTAGACGAATAAGAAGCTATTCGGATTATTTTGGACTTCACTTATTCTTTCATTGGACACATATATTTCAGTGTTGCTAGGTAATAATTCCATATATAATTCCTCAATTTGTTCTGCATCTTTTGGTTCCGCTTCTCGAATCATTGTTTTTCCCCTTTCCTTTCTTAAGCTGAATTCATACAAAGTTTCCATGTTCACGACGTCAACTCAACTTTAAGCGAACGTTAGTAAGCGGCCGTGATGGGTTAGGTGGTGCGGGGACCCACATCGCCTCCTGAACGATCCATGTCTTTAGGTGGACCAAGAGGTGAACCTCGTGTTATGTGTAGCCAGTAACCTCATTAAACTCTCCACACATTGCTCTTAACAGTTTTATTTAGGATTAGTCTAACAACTTCTTCTGTTCCTATATGGTCCGTTTCAATATGTTCTGGAAATCTGCTATCCCTAAATGCAAGTAAACCAGCTTCTGTATGTGTCTGATACCACGTTCCAAATTGATCACCTCGCTCTTCAATTCGCTTTTTGATTGTGTCTTCAGACGCAATGAGACAAAAATGAAAAACATCTTGATCAAAACTTTTAAATCCATTTAATATGTATTCGAAATGATCAGCTTTATAAATCGTCATAGGAACAATAAGATGTTTCTTATACTTATTCATTAATTCATGAGCTGTCTTAACCGTGAGGATTCTCCATAATTCCAGATCCTGAAAATCATCAGTTCGTTCTTCTTCAAATCTAGTTTCTTCGTTAATGATATTTCTTAACATGTATCCTATTTCTTCAGGATCATAAATCATGCTATTTGAGATTAAGGATTGAAGCATGTTAGCTGCCGAAGTCTTGCCAGAACCGAATGTACCATTAATCATGATAATCACATAATCACCCCATAGGTATGGATTTATATCTACGAATGGATAAGTTGCTAGCTGCTACCCCTTCTACCCCAAAAACCTATTAATCTTCATCTTAATACCATCCGGTCTTTGTCTCTCCATGTTTATAAATTCTTACTACATCCGGGTCGTAATTAACTGGAGTATCTGAAAAACAAAACCATATTGGACCTTTTGATGTTGGAATTATAGTCGCATCTCTTACTGCCTGACCCTTGTATTGGATTTTTAAATTTTCAATATCCCTATCATTTATTACACCAAACGTTAGCGAAACAAGTTCATCATTTCCTGATATCTCAGTTGGTAGGTTTGTGAATGCTCTTGTAAGGATATGCTCGGTTTCATTAAAATGTTTACTACCAAACCCATAAATCCACTGATATTTTGATCTTTTCTTGGTTGCTATGCCAACCGACAAAATATCTTCTTCACAGTAAAAAACAATGCTGTATCCTCTATTCTCAGTAATATAATATATTTCATCATAAACAATGTTTGAATTAATCATCGCTTCTTCTATTGATGCGTAGTCATTTGGTCTATCCTTTTGAAAAAGAAATATCAATGCTATCAATAAAATAAGAATTATAAATATACTTACCTTAATCTTCAGATCGTTCATCTCTTTATGGCGTACACAACTTCTCGGAGATCTATAATCCAACTAAGTACCCACTCGACTAGTCATAATGTAATCAAAATTTTCTTGTAGTTAATCGGAATCTTTGAAGCTGTTAAGTTGTGGGATATACACTCATGGTCTTCCGGGAATAGATTGTATTTACCTGATTCTGTTTCCAGACCAGTAGCCCCCTAGCGGTCAAAGCTCGGCCCTCAGCCGAGGCCAGCATGAATATTACGTTATCGGAAGTCTACGTCTTCATCGAAATTTCAACACATTCCCTTACTGTTCTTTCAAGAACAGCAATGACTTCTTCAAACTCAAGAATTTCCAATTCTTGTTCTTTCGCCTCATCTTTCATTGCAAAATCATTTTCTAAATCCTTTATTAATTCTGGCAGGTATCTATAATCAATCTCTTCAATCTCAATGGACTTGACTTCCATCGGTCTATATTCAATGGAATAATAATCAATCAACTTTCCATTGAGTCTCCAAAAATCTCTATAATACTTTAACTGCGCTTCTTTTTTATCCGGTTGAGGCAACCACTTTATTTTCTTGTAATAAATTTCTTCGACCCATATGACATCAGATATTAAATGAAAAAAGTAACCTAGATAAAATGGTTCACTCATATATCTCAGATATTTCTCATGAAATCCCAAATAATCGGCAAATATTTGTCCTTCATTATTGGTCCTTACGAAATGAGAAATGGTTTTAGGGGTTTTCATATTTTTATTCACATCAGGAGCAATGCCACCTAAGAAAAATTGATCATCATCAATCTTTAATTCTTTAGCAAGACGGGCAGAAATACAATAATGCATGATTCTAGATCCCATGTTATTCTCCTTTGCATAGAGTTCTCATAACGTTCTTGTATGTAATCGAATGTCACATTCATATGCTACTCTCAAAATCATTTCCTTATTACTCTTTACTACAATCAGTTTTTCTTAGGTGATAAAAAGATAATTACATCTGCTTCTTCAAAGCTTCGTCCCGCCCACTTGCGATATACCCCTTCAATAATCCACTATTCTTTATTTAAGGTTTTCAAATACCCAAAATACTCTTTCCAGGTTCACTTCTTTTTCCAATTGTGTTATCATAATTTACAAAGAAGCCGAGTGCGGGAACACTCGGCTGAACAATTGGCTTGGATGGTTTATTCCCTTCTAAGCGATCAGAATAAAGACCCACCTTCGGCGCTAACCTTGGGGTGGGTTTTTACTTTCTCTTGTTGTTCGAATTGATGTATGTTAAAAGTGCAAGGATAAACGATCCAAACAGAAACATGATCGTCAACGCATCTTTAATTTCCATGGCTTCACCTCCTTTCGAAGGGAAACCATGCCCACCCAAGATTCAATTGTCTTTCCTTATTATACCATCATCTACTAATGAGATGAAGAACGATTGTTCGGTTTTTTTACTCAATCTTACATCCGTTGATTTCATCTAACGTTGTAAGTATTCACGAACCCGAAAGGCTTAAAGGAGCGAATGCGACTATTGTGCGGCATGAATTTCCGATAACTCCATACCCACGAACTTCGCAAATCCCCACCACAATGAGAATCTACGAAGTTCATGAACACTGCTGAGCTCACTCCATTTACCGAAACTCTAGATCCCCACCATCACATTCCCGCCACACACTGGAATATATGCCCCGGTAATAAACGACGACAAGTCCGAAGCCAGGAATGCCACGGCATTGGCAATCTCCTGGTCCGTTCCGCGGCGCTTCAATGGAACGGAGGCCTCATAGGAGGCGCTGTGCTCGGTTCCGTTCTCCCGATCGCGGTCGCTGATCGTCCAGCCCGGCGCGACCTGGTTGACGGTGATCCCGTGCTCGCCGATCTCTTTGGCGAGCACGCGGTAGACACCGTCCATGCCGCGTTTTCCCGCAACATAAGCCGATTGGCTCGGGAAGTTTTGGATTGAACATTCGGTGTTGATCCCGATGAACCGGCCGCCTTGACGCTCGATCATGGCAGGAACAAAAGCTTTCGCCAGGTAGACGCTTTGCATGACACAGGATTGAAACTGACTCTCGTAATCTTCCGGCGCTTGCTCCAAGACGGATGTCCATTGATAGGATTCGACGGCATTGGCAACAATGATTTGGGGCAGCACGCCGAAATGTGCAAGCACCGCATCCCGCATGGCATTCACGGAAGCTTGATCCGTGACATCAGCTTGCACCGTGAACGCGCGTCTGCCCATCGACTCTACTTCGCGTTGAAGCTCTTCTGCCTTGGCTTGGCTCCCCCGGTAATGGATAACCACATCCGCGCCGCATTCCGCCAAGGTTCTGACCATGACACGCCCTAACTGGCCCGCGGCTCCCGTAATTAACGCAATTTTATCCGTTAAATCCATCTTCATTGTTCATTCGCTCCTCTACCGTTTGACTGGTTATTTTCGCCTATCATACCATAATCATCTACCGCCAGACATGACAAAAAAAGACCAGAAACGATCTTCCGGTCCTGGCCTAAACCTATCATAATCTATCTAATCCACGGATCACGGATCCTCTTCTAAACTTGCCAATCTAAACCTTAAGGTTCAAAACCCTTCTGGCTCTCAAACAACTGCTCCACCGGAAACTCCCGGCTAAATCGATCGTAGACCGTTCGATAAGCAGCGGGGTCGTACCATTCCTGCTCCCCAAGCTCCTCGTACAGAGCCTGAACAGGCAGTCTTTTCGTACGTTTCCCGCCACTGCCATCCCCCATGAAATAATCGTCGATGCACACGCGATGGACGAGCGGCCGCAGGATCTGCGGGAAAGCCTCCGTGCTCGGAAGCACGGGGGCAATAGCTGCCTGAGCGGGAATCCTCGCGTCCCTCAGCAGCTCGAGGGTTTTCAGTCTCGCTTGGATCGGCGGCGCTGATGGCGTAAAATGCTTGCGTATCTCCTCGCGGTCCGTCTCGACCGTCATGCTTACCCGGACGCGTTCTCCTAACTGCTGCAGCAGATCAACATCCCGCCGGACCAATGGACTGCGCGTCTGTACGAGCAGAAAATCCGGCGGTTCGCTGACCATCACCTCAAGCAAAGAGCGAGTCACTTCTTCCTTGGCCTCAATCGGCTGGTAAGGATCGGTGCTGGAAGACATGAAAATCGTGACGGGTCCCTTGGACTTGGCACGCCTCAGTTCTTTTTGCAGGATAGCAGCAGATTCGACCTTAACGTCAACCCAGCTCCCCCATTCCTGATTGCGGAATATCGATACCGGCATTTGCCGGACATAGCAATAAGAACAAGCGAAGGTGCAGCCCGTATACGGATTCAAGGTATGGCTGTAGCCGTTCAGGAATCCCGTTCCTTTATTGAGCAGGGTCTTCGGCGTTTTATAGAGTACTTCTTGTTTCACCTGGACACCCCATTCCTGCACTTTCTTCTATTATACTATTTCTCTCCTCACATCCCATAATGAATGAGTGGACACACGCCCCCCTCTACTTTGCATCATGAAAAATAATCCCGAGGCTGTATCGGGTCCCCGACGTAATGGTGCCGACGCCATGCCGGAGCGTGGTCCGGTAATACCCTCGCGTTCCCTGAACAGGACGATGGTTGGTCGGAAAGATTAGCCCCGCTCCTTGTTCCAACGTGATCACATGTCCCCGGCTCTGTGCACGCGGCCGCTGCTCGATGAGCAGAAACTCTCCCCCTGTGTAATCGACTTCCTTCTCATTCAGAACAAACACCACTTGAAACGGGAAAAATTCATCTCCGTACAAATCCTGATGCAAGCAATTATAGCCGCCTTCTTCATATTTCAATATCAACGGCGTCGAACGCTCTTGCCCCTGCGCATGGCACATGCCAAGAAACTCATCCAAGCTCACCGGATATCTCTCCTCATGTCCAATCTGCGTCAACCAGCGGTTAGCGGTCAACGCAAGCTCAGGATAAAAGCCTTCCCGAAGCTGCTGCAGCGGTTCTGGCAGCGGTGCTTGATAATACTTGTACTCTCCGAGCCCAAACCGGTGCCTAGCCATATTGATCGTGCTGCGAAACCGCTCCTCTTCCGAATACGTGTTGATAATCTCCGCACACTCGTCAGGCAGCAGGAGCTTTGGAACGACCGCATATCCCTGCTCATCCAAAGCTCCTTGTATCCCTGTCCAATCGAGCCCTGCTATGCGCTGCGGCAATGAATTAGGCATAATTGATCTTCTCCCTCATCCTGGCTCGCTCACCCTCAAGCTCCAGCAGCCGGGTCTTCATGGCAAGCCCCCCGCGATACCCCGTCAATGCACCGCTTTTGCCAATTACCCGATGACAAGGCACGGTTATCAGCAGCGGATTAGCCCCAATAGCCGCTCCTACAGCTCGAACAGCTGCCGGCTTTCCAATCTGGTTGGCAATGTCTGAATACGTGAAGGTTTGTCCATACGGGATCTGGCACAGCGCATTCCATACTACCATTTGAAACGCGGTCCCCTTATAATCCATAGCCACCTCAAACCGATCGCGTTTCCCCTGAAAATACTCCACCAACTCATAAGCATACGGCTTCATGGCTTCATCGTTCTGCACAAGTTCACAGCCAGGGAACTTTGATTGCGCCCATCTTTCCAACTCGGTTAAAGGCTGATCCTGTGATCCGATGAAGCATAAACCTTGCGGCGTGGCCGCGATGTGTACGTTCCATGTATCATGACACAATTGGGTCCAGTTAATGGTAATCGAATGATTGGATTTCATGATCTTGCACCTCCGCATTTGTATGTTTCAGATATTGCCCGCGATAACTAAGGGGCGTCATCCCCGTCTTCTTCTTAAACAACGTAATAAAATAAGCCGTATTCTCCATGCCCACCTTATGGCCGATATCCGAAATGGCCAAGCTGGATTTCGTCAGGAGCTCCTTGGCCTTGCCGATCCGGTAATCCTGAATGTACTCCATCGGGGTCTGACCTTTGACGCGCTTAAATATCCGGTGTAGATGGTACGGACTGCCGTGGCTCACATCGGCCAAGACATCAAGCGATAAATGATCCGTATAGTGTTTATCGATATACTCGGTGACAAGTTCAATCCATTCATGGTCCGGTAAACGCTCACCCGTCGGCTTGCACCTTTTGCATGGCCGGAAGCGCTCGGCTTTCGCTTCATCCGCCGATTGAAACACGCGCACATTTTCAAACTTCGGGGGTCTGGATTTACAGGATGGCCTGCAGAAGATTTTCGTTGTCTGCACCGCATAGAAAAACTTGCCGTCACTATCCTTGTCGTTGTTGATAATGGCCTTCCACTGGGCATCGGTCGGTTGTATTCGGTTTGCCACGTTTCCTCACCTCCGCTAACATTATAACCACAGGATAATCCTGTTGTACGCTTTTTGGAATAGAAGAGCAAGATAACAAAATTATACGGTCTGCGTTTATGGTACAACTAGTATAGAAGAGTTCAAGCACGAAAGGAAACGATGAAGATGCAGGTGCAAAAACACAACCATGACGGTAAGCTATATACAACGGAGGATCATCTCCCCCGGGACAGCTGGGAAGATCATACCGAAGCCATCAGGCTTTTCGTACCGAAGGAGTTCAGTTTTACGGAGAACCTCCATTATTTGCAAAGATCGCCGAACGAATGTCTTTATCATATCCGGAATGACAGCATCTACCGGGCGATCCAACTTGAGGGTGAGGGTGAGATCGCTGTGATTGAAGTCAGCGCCGAGCCTCAGGAGCAAGCGATCCTTGTTCGGTTTTTGGGGAATACGGCCCCCTCCGATCCCTGCAAGCGGGCGGAAGTAGCGGGTTATGTCCGGGACTGGTTCGATCTGAATACCGATCTCGTACCGTTCTATGCGATGGCGGAGGCAGATCCATTACTCAGTCAAGCCGTTCAATCCTTCTATGGACTTCGTAACATGGGCATTCCCGATCTGTTCGAGGCTTTGTGCTGGGGCATTTTGGGGCAGCAGATTAACCTGGCCTATGCCTATACGTTAAAGAGACGTTTCGTTGAAGCTTTCGGCCGCCGCGTGGAGTGTGAAGGAGAGGTTTATTGGATCTTCCCAAGACCTGAGGACATCGCACCGCTGCTTGTGGAAGAGCTGGACGGGCTTCGTATGACCGTGAAAAAAGGCGAGTATCTTATTGGAGTCGCTCAGCTTATGGTCGAAGGGAAATTGACGAAGGAGCAGCTGCTTGAAGCAGGCAGCTTAAAACAAGCGGAGAAACAATTAATCAACATCCGCGGGATCGGACCGTGGACGGCTAACTATGTGCTGATGCGATGTTTGCGAATGCCGGCGGCTTTTCCCATCGATGATGTGGGTCTGCACAATGCCATCAAACATCTGCTGGGCTTGGAAGCGAAACCGACGAAGAAGGAGATAATGGAGCTGTCGGCAGCATGGGCGAACTGGGAATCCTATGCCACCTTTTATCTGTGGAGGTTTCTTTATTAATAGGCAAACGCAATAAAGAGGACATCTCCCTTCTGCCATGACAGACAGCAGGGAGACCTCCCCTATTAGCTCATCGCTGATTCGAGAATCAACTATTCGATGAAATACAGTTTGCCGTCAACCTCGAGTGAGATTGCGGATTGCGACAAATCGTCCTTAAGCTTCTTCGCATAATCCACCACTTGATTTAGCGAGTCCTTGTCAAGCTTCTCGGCAAACGCGTATACGATCGTTACTTTTTCCTTGATCAGGGTTTTGTTATTGTCCACCCATGCCCCTTCGCCCGGAATCGCGGTTGCCCCGCCAAACCAGCCGGACAGCTTCGTTAGCGTTTGGTCGACAAACTTCTGATGGGCTGCATCCGTAATCGGAATGTCACCCTTCACCGTTGAAGGCACGTAAATCTTAACGACATGATCCAAGTGGAACTGATCGTTCAAAGCACTCTGTGTAATGGCGGTTGCCGTCGGATTGCCCTCTGCGCTGAAAGACTGCTGAACCGGTACCACGATAAGTGTTAACAATAATGCCGCTGCGAATGCGATAAGCCAACCTTTTCTCTTCATGCCCATTTCTCCTTTATGTATGGTCTCGTGTCCCGTACAAGCATGACATTTCTGTTGTCCGGTGCAACCTCCCTGCCATCCGCACGATACAGACTAGCACATATTATATACTGGCCTTTTCTTATCATCTATGGGACATACGGATTATATTATGCGGAATCACGCAAAAAAGCCGATATTCCCGATAAACAAACTGCGAGAAATCGACTTTTAATGAATATTATGCTATTTTAGCCTCCCGATCCGGGATAAACTCTCCACTGATCGATGATCCATGCTGCCATTCAAAATAGCTTGAACATCATGCAGCGTATCCTGCAAATGCACCCGTTCGCCCGGTAACCCGGTATAAGCCTCCGCAACGTAAAATGGCTGCGTAAGATACGCCTCGAGCCGAGATCCCCGCTCGTAAACCTCTGTCTCGGATGCCGGAATGGCCTGCAATCCTCGTACCTGAACCAGTGAACGCAGCTCGCGATAACGGCGCAGCAGCTTCTGGGCCCGCTGTTGGACCGATAAATGAACCGGATCCAGGTGAACGCCTTCCGATACGGAAGAGGTAGAGTATAACGGGTTCACGGCAGGAAACATATGTCTTGCCGCCAGATCGGCATCGAAATACCATAGCGTCTCCAGGGGGCCGTAAGGCATGTCTTCATCCACAGCCGCACCTTTGAGGTCCACAAGAAACGTCGTGATGTGCTGTATGCCCTCCTGTTGAAAACGTTCCTGAAGGTCATAGATTTTGCCGGTCAAGACATGCTCCCTGTCCGCTGCAAACACAATCTCATGATCGGTATTCGCATTCGCCACAATGGAATAGGTTTCTTCTATAGAATAAGCTACCCGTTCTACGTCATTCAGCATGTCCTGCAGCTCGGGATATTCGCCATCCGGCTTTAGCAAAATCGTCATATACCCTTCCTGCTTGAGGTGATGAAACAACTCACCAAGCAGCACCAGTTGGCCCATTCCGGGACGGGCGACCAGACCAACGGTCCCCCCTTTTGCCAAAGGGGCAAATAGATCAAGCGGTTTGATGCCCGTTTCAATCATCTCCACACTTTCTCCGCGCAGAATCAGTTCATCCAGACTGCATTTTGCCAGAGATGCCAATGCGGCTATGGTACGGACTTCCGCCCGACCAACGGGAATTTTTCCAGTACATAGGTTGGAGACCGTGGCCGGCCGTAATCCCACGGATTTGGCTGCGCTGGTCAGGTTCGGAACTCTTTGTCGTAAAAGTGATACATTCAGCTTCAGATTGTCCAAGTGCGTACACCCTTTTTAAATGATTGATGGTTCTTCCTAATTTCTTTCAGAAGAGAGTCTGCGGTGCGGACAAACACTTCCACATCCGGTTCAAAAATGTGATGATCATGCTCCTCAAACGCCACGATGTTTGCCTGAGGCTGCGCCAGCCTATATTGTTCCCTGCTTCTAATGATAACCCGGGATGTGGTTTTACGCCACGGATCATAAGGACTGGGCAAGTCAGTCTAGTCAGAGTCCTCCAGCCTTCAGTTCCCTTCACCTCAATGCCCCAAAAGGTAAAAATGCGTGCACGCCCTTAAATGTATTCACGATCTGGGTTACCCTTAGATCGACCGTTAAGCTGGCATAGGCGTACGCCTCCGTTCTTGAAATAGAGTAGAGCTCGGTCATGAGATCAAGCATCCCGTTTAATGCCATCCACATGGCTTCGTCAAGGTCCTCGTGAAACCCCATCGTAAGCCAGCCGGTACTCGTCTTGGCCCTGGGCATCGTTATGGGCATGTCGTCTCGGACATGAAAGGTTAGACACACCTTCTCCATGGGGCATTCCAGGGCGGGACCGCTAACTTCGCCGTCTCCCTGTGCCGCATGTCCATCCCCTGTTGAGAACAGCCCGCCATCCACCGGGATCGGCAGATACAAGGTGCTCCCGGCCGTTAATTCCTTGCAATCAAGATTTCCGCCATAAGGGCGCGGTGCAAAAGTCGTATGCTGACCTTTTTCATTCGGCGGCATGCCCAGAATCCCCATAAACGGCTTCAGGCCGACGCTGTACTTGAAATTTCCGAACTGGCTTCTGCCTGTCATTGTCCGGGGATCCAATCCAAAGTCCAGCATCACTTCCTTGGCGTGGGCCATACCCAGCTTCTCGTTCCAATAACTCGGATAACCTCCGGCAGAGGTCCATCCCCATGATCCGGGAACGATTTCGTTGATTTGAATCTCCAATGTAAGCCCGGGTTTAGCCCCTTGAATATGGATGGGACCCATTAACGCATGCCCGAACTGCTTCTCCTGCCGCTCCGTACTGCGCTTCGTAAACTTCATTCTCGCCGCGTCTGGGGCAGCGCGCTTCTCCAGTCCCCAACCCGCATCTAAGGTTTGATACACGACAGTATCCCCAGACTGAATGTATAGGGCGGGCTCCAGTTCCATGCTGAAAAATCCATGAAGCGTGTGAATATTCGGTTGTAACATATGAACCTGTGACATCCATCTTTCTCCCTTCACAGCTGTAATCAGAGTGGACATTCCATGCCTAATATCCATTCTGTTACTTTATAGGGTATTTCAAATTACTCCGTGAGTCAATAAACAATTACTCTAAAGGGTAACAATAATTACTCTGAATATGTGCGTTTTCCGTTTCCGGTTGTACCATGGTTGGTCGTCGGAACACAAAAAACCGTCCACGGCGCAGATTCACTGCGAGGGACGGTTCATCACCATGCTCAGTCAAATTTTATAGTCACCAGCATAAGATCCTCTTATATAATCTCCCGCTCATCATTATCCGGAAGCTCTGGAAATGGCGCATGGGGCTCGGCCTGATACCAGAACGCAGTCGATGCAATATCGCTCTGCTGCGGAAGATACCTCCCTCCGGATCTCCAGCCAAGATCCTGAATGGTCACGCGAAGATCGCTCTGAAAGCGGATTGGATCCATGACATGCCATCGATACATGCCAAAACGCTGCTGGCTTCGATACAATCCGTCCGGCTTCAGCACTTGGTGCATCCCCAAATATGGCGTGGAGTAGGTTCTATAGGTACCAATCGGCTGCTCCCAATTCCAGGCTCCGCCAAAATAATCTTCTGTTCCCGTACCGCATATGGTCGGATAATCCTGATCCCCGTCCATATAGAACTTGATCTCGCCTTCGCCCCACCAGCCGTTATTGTTCACCTGCCAGGCGAGGTAAGTCCCTACATAGTGTCCGTGTCCAGTCACCCCATCCAGAATGGTATAAACCTCTTTATAAGGAACGGGATTCGTTCTCCGCCACTGCGCGTGAAAATATGCCTCATCTTCCGGAATTTCCGTCAACGTATAATCAATTTGATAGTAAAGGACTGCCTTTTCCGGCGCACGGTTCTCCATCGTCAATCGGGCATGCTTGCGGAAGGGCATCTGCCAGTAGCTGTTCATGCCGCCGGCCGGATTCACGGCAACCGGAATTGAATTGACATCGCTGCGCTCGCCCCATCCGTTACAGAACAAATCACCGACGGGCACCTCAACCGAAGGGGCCAGTTCATCATCCCAATACATGCGGATAATCAGATTGCGCCACAACGTCGGATGACAAGTAAGCCAGATATGCTGAATCGCCCCGGGCCCCTGAATGTCACCCATGGTAAACGTTTCTCCCGGTAAAATCTCCACGGAAGGGGAGACCTTCCATCCTACGCCCAAGTCCCTGGAAGCCGCTGCGCCCGTGCCGTTGGTGGCCATGCCGCCCTTTCCTTTTTCACCGGTAAAATTCTCCGCGCTGATGGATCTTGTCTGCGCATGGGACAGCCGAGATAAATTTCCAAGGTGCATGTTGAGTCCATTAAAGTTCATCATCTATTACCACTCCTTTTAGTATGTAATATTGGGTCCGTGCCGTTCTTTAACGAATGAACCCAGAAGGTCCTTCATCCGCAGGTAAGCCTCATCGACCGCACTATTCCCCCTATCGAAGATGATAAATATCCCTATGCCTGGTTCCTCCTCGTCCACAACACCATCATGACCGTAATCCTTCCCGTCCGGCGTTCATTTTTGCGTTCATTCCGATGATTTTCCGCTTTTTAATGCTTTCAAGCGTTTCAACACCCCGTTTTCGCCTCTTCCCAAATAATCATGAAGTCCTTTATATTCCTTGTATAGTTGATCATATACACGCACGTTGGTCTCAATCGGCTTATAGGTCTCTTCACGAACACGAGCCATGGATTCTGCTGCCTCTACGATGCTCTCAAAGCCTCCCCGCTCTTTGCCTGCCGCCACGGCGCCGAACATAGCTGCACCAAAAGCAGCCGTCTGGACGGTATCCGCTACTTTGATTTCCTTGCCGGTAACATCAGCATAGATTTGCATCAGCAGCCGGTTTCGCTGCGGCAATCCACCGCAAGCATAGAGCTCCTTAACTTCAATTCCGCTTTCGGTAAAGGCTTCGATGATTGCTCGCGTTCCGAAAGCGGTGGCCTCCAGAAGCGCCCGATATATTTCCTCTGGCTTGGTCTGCAGGGTCAATCCAAGGATGACACCGCTCAGATCGGCATCCATCAGTACAGAACGGCTTCCATTCCACCAGTCGAGAGCCAACAGCCCGGTTTGGCCAGGCTCATATTGCGACGCTTCCCGCTCAAGCCACTCATGAATGCCCAGACGCTCTTCGGCAGCCTTGCGACTTACATATTCCGGCACTGCCTCATCCACATACCAGGCGAATATATCGCCAACAGCCGATTGTCCTGCCTCATACCCGTAATAACCGGGGATGATCCCATCCTCGACGACACCGCAAATGCCTTCACCCGTCACTTCCTTGTCGCTTAATAACAAATGGCAAGTAGAGGTTCCCATGGCGAGCACCAGTTTACCCGGGGTTACGACACTAACGGCCGGCACCATAGCATGGGCATCAATGTTGGCAACGGCTACCGCTGTACCCGGCAAAAGCCCGGTTAAGGCTGCCATCGATTCGGTTAATCCGCCCGCTTTCGAACCCAGTGGCTTGATCGGTCCTCTCAGCTTCGCCTCCACAAGGGTCCCGAACCTCGGGTCAAGCGACTGCAGGAACTCCTTGGACGGATATCCCTCCCGTTTATGCCAATTGGCTTTATAGCCTGCGGTGCAGCTGCTCCGTGCGAGCTGACCGGTCAATTGCATGACCACCCAATCGGCAGCCTCCATAAATAATGCAGCTTGCTCATACAGCTCTGGAGCTTCATTCAGAATCTGTAAAGACTTCGCAAGCATCCACTCCGAGGACAGCTTCCCTCCGTAGCGTGTAAGAAATTTCTCCCCTCGCCGCTTAGCGGCCTCATTGATCAGGTTCGCTTCATCCTGTGCCGCGTGATGCTTCCACAGCTTTACCCAGCTATGCGGATTGTCCCTCCACTCCTCCAGCATGCACAGCGGAGTCCCCCCGGCATCCAGCGGCATCATCGTGCATGCCGTGAAGTCGATGCCGATCCCGATGACTTGATCCGGTGATACGATTGCCTCCGACAGAACACGCGGGATGGATTGCCGAAGCACCTCCATGTAATCACCCGGATGCTGCAGCGCCCAATCCTGCTCCAGCTTCAAACCCGAGTGGACCAGCACCTCGTCCATGACTCCGTGCGTGTATGGTGTCACATGGGTAGCAACTTCTTGCCCGGTCGTGATATCAACCAAAAGAGCCCTGCCTGATTCCGTACCGAAATCCACGCCAATGGTGTATAACTGCTTCATGTTATCTGCCTCCTATTTGTACAAAGGACCGTAAGCTCTGCATACCCGTTAATCGGCCGTGACCTGTTCTAGTCAACAAAGGCGGTCCAGTCGCTTGGCTGAAACATCCGTTCCTCCGGAACATTGTGCATACACACCGGAATACGGAGCATCGATGCCAAGGTGATCAATCCAGCTGTTTCACTTCATTGCCGTAAATCGCTATTTCAGGCTCAGACAACGGGGCCTCATCGCGAATTCGACGCAAGAGAATCTCGCCGGCTTTAATCCCCATGTCATAGGGATGCTGCTTCATATAGTAGAGTCCCGATTCTTTGAGTAATGGACCGGCCTCTACTTCACCGAAAGAAGCTACGGCCATATCGGCCGGTATCTTTAGACCGCTGCGCACAATCTCAAGCAAAACACCGAGACTCATGCGGTTATTCAGGGATATAACAGCAGTTGGTCTTCTTTCCGTTGCCAGAAAATGACGTACCGCGCGGATTCCGTCCTCCGTAGAAAAGTCTCCATTATACACCATGGGTTCCTCGTTCAGGCCGTGTTCCTTCATCGCTTTCCGGACACCGTCAAGACGCTCCCTGCCCGTGCTGGATCTCGTCGGACCGTTAACCACACCAATAACCGTATGACCATCCTCAAGCAGCTTCCGGGTTAGACGGGATGCTCCCTCGGTATTGTCCTCGGCTACCAGATCGAGAGTCAAACCCGCTTCCGGCGAGTCCGGCTTTCGGTCTACGAGAACCATCGGCATTTTGGAATCCGCCAGCTGCTTGATCGCCGGATCATTGCCGCCCGAAGTCGCCAATACGACGGCATCCACGCGCTTTTCCTGCATAAGCTTAAGCAATCGCCTTTCCTTGTCCGGATTCTCATCCGAGCTGCAAAATATAAGCTGAAAGCCTTCTTTGCCTACAGTGTCCTCAATTCCTCTGGAGATCCCCATAAAATAAGGATTGGAAATATCGGGAACGATGACCCCAATCATATAAGTCCGGTCCTGCTTCAGACTGCGGGCGATAGCGCTTGGACGGTAATTCAACTGGTTCACCGCCGCCATCACTCGCTCTTTTATTTCATCGCTTACATAATCGCTGTCGTTCAGCACTCTTGAAACGGTTGCCGTGGATACTCCTGCTGCCGCTGCTACTTGTTTAATGGTTGCTTTTGCCAAACATGGTTCACCTCAAAAAGTTATGATTCCGCTGTGTAATCGATTACGTAAACGATTACAATCACAGGTTACAAGAAGGAACATGCTTATGTCAACCCTCTTTTTTTATATGACGGATTGTCAAGCCAAGTGCGATAGCTCTGCCATGAACGATTCGTGAGCAGACTTCCAACCGAGACACTTTCGGGGCCG
>NZ_QLYT01000027.1:0-18039 GCF_003269305.1 Paenibacillus sp. MDMC362 | reverse complement strand
CCTGTGACAACTCGATTAACAGTCGAGTGCTCTACCAACTGAGCTATCAGGGAACATTAAGTTGGATATAAATAATTTATCATGACTTCATGGGGGAGTCAAGCTTCAGGAGTGTAAGGCGTCCGCTGCACGTTCCGCACCGATACCGGGCGGGATTCATCTTCCGTTTACGCAGATATTCGGTTCCGCAGACGCTGCAGCGTAGTTTATATCGGTATGGTTCCGGTTGACGCCGGCCCGCGGCCTTACCCCTCGGTAAGGATTTGCAGAAACGGCTCCCTCCAACGGCTTGCAGCAGGTTTTTGAAATCAGCGTCCCGATGCCGATATCCCCTGCCCGCGATATGAAGATGATAATGGCACAGCTCATGCTTGATGATCTTCTCTACCTCATCCTTACCGTTCGTAGCAAGCTGATGCGGATTGATCTCGATGTTATGGCTTTTCATGAAATAACGGCCGCCTGTTGAAGACAATCGCCGGTTAAACGTAGCCTGATGCCTGAACGGAACCCGGAAGCTTTCCAGCGAGATTTTCTCGACCCATGCCTGCAGTTCTTCATTACTCATCTCGTTGATCGTCACCATGTCTGATCCTTCCTTTTGCCTTATAAATGCTACTTGAATTTTAACTTCTCTCTGGGCTACACTGTCAAGTAGAAAGTATGGAGGGAGAACCTGCAATCATGCCGAACATGCGCTACGTTATTTTAAAAGGACAGGACGAGCTGTTATTTGTCGAAATGCCCAGTGACTATGCTTACCAGCTCAGTGCTCTGAATTTACGCCTCAATAAGGAAATCGATAAACTCACCGCTGCAGGCAAACCTCAGCTGCCTCTTGCTGTAGCCGAATGCGACAATCTGGATCTGCTTCAGGAATCGCTGAGCATTCAAGGTGGTCTGGAATACATAAATGAGCTTGAGCAGGCCTTTGCTTCCCTTAAGGAAACGGAATATCCGCTCATCTCGTTGCTTACCGAAATTCGTGCTCTCCAAGCGCAGCTTGAGCAATGGTACGAGGAAGAAGCGCAATAATCGAGGTAGACCTGCACGCTTTGGGCTTTTTCCCCATATGCTATCCATACAGATGGAATTAGCAAGAGGAGGAGATACCCTTGCCGCAATGGCTCTGCAATCAATTGACACGCGCTTTTCGCAAAAAGGACAGACGTCAGATCAAACTGCTGAACGAATGCTGGTACTTTTACCGGAATTCACCGGGCGAAGAAAACTCGAATGCCCGTTAGTGCACTGCAACCGATCCATAGGTATGACAATAAGCCGGACGCCCTGTCCGGCTTATTTTTGCATTTATTATGATGGCTGAATGGACGAATGTTATACTTATAGGTCACTGCGTTTAGCTGGCCAAGACCCCTGAAGCTTCCGGAGAAAAACAATTTGTCCCGTATGATACGCATCATGCATGATTAAGCTAAGTATTCGCTGCGGCGATTCGATGATCTCCGCCTCCGTCATCACTTCCATCTTCTGTCGTAAAACGGCATGAACATCCTGAAGCTGCTCCCGAGCCGTATTCCATGCCCCCTCACTTGTGTCATGAATAAGAAACGTCTCGTCATTGCCGATTCCTTCATTAGGAAGCGGCGTTCCTTCCAATCTCGCGAGCAGACGCTGCTTGTAATACAGCAAATGCTGCACGTTCTCCCAAATGGAATTTGCCGCCTGCCCTTCCGGTTTCCACAAAGCCTGCTCAACTGTTACGTCCTTCAGGGCAGGAAGAATCGGCGGATACCAATCCTCTTGCCCCATCGCATAATCCCAGTTCTGGAGCAGCAGCTCCTTCATGTTCATAACCATCGCCTCCGTATCGAATTCGTAACCACCATAAGTTAAATAGCATGTTACATAAAAATTAACACACTTCGGAGCCCATTACAAGTAACTAGCAACATTAATATTTACTTGTTACAATAATGAGATGAGAAAGGATGAATTTCATGTTATGGGATGATTTTATAAACAGCGAATGGCATGACTGGAGAGGCAGCGGCCGATCCGAGGACCGGCTTGCCCGAGTGGATTGGCTCACCGATTTCATGAACCAATATCAGCTTCAAGTCAGCCTGCCCCTGACCCCGGATGGGCTGGGGCTGTTGAGGCAGCTTCGTTCCTTCCTGTTGACGTGCGTTCAACACATCGTCGCAGGGGAGCCACCCTCTCCCATGGAGATAGAGCAATTAAACCGCTGGATGGCTGCTGGACCCGTTATTCGCCATCTGGAGATCGATGAGGATCAGAATTTGGCGCTGTCCTATATCCTCCAAAATCCTGGCCTGCAAGCAGCGGCTGCCGAGATTGCCGGCTCCTTTGCGCAAGCCATCGAGCAAGGCGAGTTATCCCGGTTCCGCATCTGCACGAATCCCGATTGCCTCTGGGTATATTACGACGACACGCGTAACCGTTCCAAACGGTACTGCGACGATAAAATGTGCGGCAATCTGATGAAGGTCAGACGATTCCGGGCGAAGAAAAAGCAGCAATCATCGGACAGCGAGGACTAAGCCGAATGCTTATGCTGCGTGCAGCATCCCTCAACATACATTTTAAAGACGCAGAGGTGATTAAATCATGAGTATCAAAAGGGTGACACAGGCAGAATTGCCTTGGGTCAATCAACATTACGAACACATCGGCTTTCAGCCAAGTTCACTGGACAATGAAATCATTGCCATCGTCATGTCGCAAGACGACTACGCAGGAGTCGGTCGATTGGTTAGACTTAATGAACACGAGGCCGAACTCGGCGGTATTTATATCCTGGACCAGTTTAGAGGCCAGTCCCTCGCGCACGAAGTCGTCTCGTTTCTGGTGGAAGAATCAAAGAGACTAGGTTTAAAGACGGTTTACTGCATTCCGTTTGAGGAGCTGCAGCATTTCTATAAGAAGTTTGGTTTTCATGAAATCGATGTAAATGCTCCCGCAGTCGAACCCAAAATTTCAGCAAAATATCATTGGTGTCTCGAAAGATACGATAAAAAAGTACTGCTGTTAAAGCTGAGCCATGGCTAAGCCAACCGCCAGGACATGCCCCGTTAGCTCTTATTCCAGATCAAGGATTATGCAAAAAAAAGAGCCGTTCTCCCCAAAGGAAACTGCGCCCCCAAATGTTAGGTCATATCTAGCAATTGGGTACAGTTCAAGGAGTTACGGCTCTTCTTCTATTTAGCGCAGCAGTTCCTATGACTGATCTTTCGGCTTGCGCATCGTCAATCCGACGCGGCCTTTCTTCAAATCTACATTCAACACCCACACGGTAACGTTATCCCCCACAGAGACAACATCCATCGGGTGTTTGACAAATCCATCGCTCAGCTGGGAAATATGCACCAGGCCGTCGCTCTTGATGCCAATATCCACAAAGGCGCCAAAATCGATGACATTGCGTACCGTTCCCTGCAGCTCCATTCCCGGCATGAGATCCTCGATCTTCAGTACGTCCTGACGGAAAATCGGCAGCGGCAATTCCTCCCGCGGATCGCGTCCCGGGCGCTGCAAGCTGTCCAGTATATCGCGCAGCGTCGGCACGCCAACCTCCAGCTTCACGGCAAGGCTCTCGGGCTGCTGGGCATCCAGCAGTTCAGCGAGCTCCTTGCTTCCAAGCTTGTCCAGGCTTACCTGAAGCTCTTTGAACAAACGGTCAACCACCGCATAGGATTCCGGGTGAATCGGGGTACGATCCAATAGGTTCTCGCCTTCCGAAATCCGCATAAAGCCCACGCACTGCTCATAGGTCTTGGCACCGAGACGCGGAACCTTCTGGAGCTGCTTCCGGCTGACAAACTTCCCGTTCTCTTCCCGGTATTTCACGATATTTTTGGCAATCGTGGCATTGATGCCGGCCACATAGGATAGTAGTGACGGCGATGCCGTATTCACATCCACACCGACATGGTTAACCGCAGACTCCACGACGGCCTTCAAGCTCTCCTCCAGATGCTTCTGGGTTACGTCATGCTGATATTGGCCCACGCCGATCGATTTCGGATCGATCTTCACCAGCTCGGCCAGCGGGTCCTGTACACGGCGGGCAATCGAGGCAGCGCTGCGCTCAGCGACATCAAGATCCGGAAACTCTTCCTGCGCCAGCTTCGAGGCCGAGTACACGCTTGCTCCTGCTTCATTGACGATGAGGTATGCCAGCTCAGGGTCAGCAAGCTCCGCAATAACTTCTTCGGCTACGAACTGCTCCGTTTCACGGGATGCCGTACCGTTTCCAATGACAATAAGCTTGATGCCGTATTTGGCAATCAGCTCCTTAAACTTCGCGGCCGCCTCCTGCTTCTTGTTGGCCGGCGGCGTCGGATAGGTTACGGCCACCTCAAGCAGCTTGCCCGTATCATCGACCACCGCCAGCTTACAACCGGTACGGTAGGCCGGGTCAACGCCCAGCACACAGCGTCCCTTCACCGGCGGCTGCAGCAGCAGGCTGCGCAGGTTCCCGGCAAAGATGGAGATTGCCTGGTTCTCCCCTTTTTCCGTCAGCTCTCCCCGGACTTCCCGTTCAATCGATGGAGCAATAAGGCGCTTGTATGAATCCTCGATCACCGCCGTAAGAATGTCCGTGACGGCTGATGGACCTTTAAGCACCTGCTTGCCGATATACGCGTGAATGGATTCGGAAGGTACATCAAGCCCTACCTTCAAAATATTCTCGCGCTCTCCCCGGTTAATGGCCAAAATCCGGTGCGGCGGCATTTTCTTCGCCAATTCCCGGTAATTGTAATAGTTCTCGTATACGGATTCCACTTCGGTATCCTTCGCCTCTGAGGTCAATATGCCGTGGTCCAAGCTGTACCTGCGAACCCAGGAACGAACGGTCGCGTCATCGGCAATGTTTTCAGCCAGTATATCCATCGCGCCTTGCACAGCCTCTTCTGCCGAAGCCACACCCTTCTCCTCATCCACATACTTGGCTGCCTCAACCATCACATCAGCCTGCTTCGGCTGCGACCATATCCACTCCGACAAAGGCTCAAGCCCTTTTTCCTTGGCTACGCTTGCCCGGGTTTTACGCTTTTGCTTATACGGACGGTATAGATCCTCTACCTCTTGCAGCTTAACGGCGGCGGTAATCGATGCCTTCAGATCTTCCGTCAGCTTGCCTTGCTCCTCTATGATGCGGATGACTTCCCGCTTACGGATCTCCAAATTGCGCAGATAGCCAGTCCGTTCTTCAATATCACGTAATTGGTTCTCATCCAGTTCGCCTGTCATTTCTTTACGGTACCGCGCAATAAACGGTATGGTATTGCCCTCATCCAGAAGTTCAACGGTCGTGCGCACCTGTTTTTCGGACAATTGAAGCTCCTTCGCGATCTGCTTCACGATCCGTTTCGATTCTTCCTTGCGAATCTGTTCCTCGTTTACTTCCACAACAGCTTCTAATTCAGACAATGATATCCCTCTTTCTTCAATGAAACTATATTTGCTATTATCCCAAACTTAAGCGCGCATTTCCACTACATCGCTCACTTCATAAGGCTTTAAGCTGCTCTTAATGTCAAATTCATCTGATTTTAAGATTTAATTTATATTCTTAGTATGCGAGAATGCTGCTGCCGGATATCTGCACCTCATTACAATCAGGAGGTCACCTTAGATGAATGACAAACATGCGATTGCCTGGTCCGTTGTCTGCCTTATATTTATCGTAGCGGCGGTCACAACGGCCTACATCCTCATACCTACAAACGCGTAATCCGCCACTCTTTTAGTCTCATGCAGCCATTGCCGCGCCCTTCAAACATACCCTCCATATAAAAACCCTCAAGGAGTTATTCCTTGAGGGTTTTTAGTCATAACATTCTATGTGGAAAACGTTAGCGCTTGAATGGAATCAAAAATCAATCAAGCCCAGACTTATTTGCAGGGAATCATCCACCTTACTCATCATTTCATCATCAAGATGGGTGATTTTGTCGGTTAGCCGCTGCTTATCAATCGTCCGGATCTGCTCTAGCAAAATGACGGAATCCCGGTCAAATCCATGCGACGCCGCGTCGATTTCGACGTGAGTCGGCAGCTTGGCTTTTTGAATCTGTGCCGTAATGGCTGCAACAATCACAGTCGGACTAAACCGGTTGCCGATATCGTTCTGAATGACAAGGACTGGCCTTACGCCGCCCTGTTCAGAACCGACAACAGGTGATAAATCCGCAAAAAATACGTCGCCCCGTTTAACGATCACTGTCTACACCCCGCTTACTAAGCGGTCTAGAGTGTTGTCTGCATCTTCCTCCGCGTGAAACGCCTCAGAAGCCATGGTCAGGTTAATTTTGGCCATTTCCATATAACCCCGCTGCATGGATTCACGAATGTAACGTTTCTTCCGTTCATTCAGGTACAACTTCATGGCTTGCCTAATAAGCTCACTGCGGTTGGAATTTTCCAGCTGAGCGATCCCGTCCACTTCCTGCAAAAGATGATCCGGTAAACTGATCATGATTCGTTTGGTGTTCTGCATATTGGCCACCCTCTATTACACCCCCACAACCTTCTCGCCCTGTGCACCAGTATTACATTATTCAAGGAAAATTATACAAAAGAATATATATGCCGAAGGTATATCAAGTATGCTGCATATCATTATAAACTACAATCGACACTTTCGTACAGACTTAAACGACATATTCCTAATTCGGGAAGGTCTGTACTTATTCCTTCTTTCCTGAATAAATTACTTACGGTGACATGACTTTTTAAAGGTTGCTCCAGAGTGCATTCACGGTCTTCACGGGTATATCATTACGTATATACGTACGTGGTACCCGGTGGGCAATCATGCAGACGACCTCATAGTGGATCGTCCCCAGCTTGGACGCCAGCTCATCTGCCGTGATGCATTCGTCAGACTGCTGACCGATGAGTACAACCTCTTCACCAGCTTTAATTTGTTCCGCCTCGTCGGCGAAAGGTTTGAGCGATACCATACATTGGTCCATACAGATGGTTCCGACAACAGGGACGCGGCGGCCGCGTATCAGTACTTCCACTTTACCGCTCAGCATACGCGAGAAGCCATCGGCGTAACCGATGGGGAGGGTTCCAATTTGCTCTTCCTCCTCCGTTACATACTTCGTCCCGTAGCTGATACCGGAATGCGGAGGTAAATTTTTGACGTAGACAAGCTTTGTCTTTAACGTCATGACAGGGCGGAGGCTCACTATTTTTCGATTCACCTCATCCGAAGGATACAGTCCGTACAAGCTGATGCCGACACGAACCATATCATAGGATAATTCGGGTGTATCAATCGCAGCAGCGCTGTTGCCCGTATGTATGAGCGGGATATGGTAGTCCTTATCCCGAAGAGCGTCCGCTACGCCCTGAAAACGGCGGTACTGTCCCAACGTATAGTCTTTGTTCTCTTCGTCCGCTCTTGCAAAATGGGTAAACATTCCTTCGACAACAACCTGCGGCAGCGAAAATACTTCTTCTATAAAAGAAATTGCATCTTCGCCTGGAAGCAGGCCCAAACGACCCATTCCGCTGTCAATCTTGATGTGTACCTTGAGTGGCTTCTCCGGCTGGACCGGCAGTGCCTTTATCGCTTGGAGCACTTCCGAACTGAACAGGGTTATGGTTACATCATGCTCATAAGCGATCTCTACAGCCTCCGGTGGTGTATAACCGAGCACCAGGATCGGGCTAGAGATGCCTCCTTGCCGAAGCTCGAGCGCTTCATCCAAGAAAGCTACGCTTAAATAAGCCACCCCCAGTTGCTGAAGTTCGCGTGCCACTTCTACAGCACCGTGACCATAGGCGTTAGCCTTCACACAAGCCAGCAATTTCATGTGGCTTGGCAGCGCCTCACGAAAAGCGTTATAGTTGGCGCGCAGATGGTCCAGGTTGATCTCCGCCAGGGTAGGTCGATATATCGCTTGCAATTCCAGTCACCTTCTTACCAGTTTGAAAAAAGCATTATGCTTTACATTAGATTAATGGTAATGTTCCCGGAGGCAACTGTCAATTGAGGCAAATTGCTTATTTATGAGGCTCGTGGTTCCCCCCGGGTGCGAAACTTGGTGAAACATCGGAATATCTGCAAGAAATAGCGATGAGCCCACGAACGGAGTACCTTTATTTGGAAAAGAGGCGAATGGCCTCATTGTCGGAATTTTGCCCTCCTTCAACGCTCGGTATCCGCCTACTTCGTATTATTTACCCGATTCTCCCTGCATGGAAGCAGCGACTTTCTTCATTTCTTCAACAGGCAGGTTGGCGCTCGTAATTCGGTATTCCACGCCTTCCGAATTCCAGGTCAGCGTTCTTTGCTGATCACCGGTGAGCAGGCCAACCGTTGTGAAGTCGATATACACGGCCTCGCCCGGTACGAGGGAAACCGCACGATCCACCGGTCTGGATTCCATAATCGTGTATTGATACACACCGTCATACTTCAGAATAACCGCATGATCCTTGCTCTCCGGAACTTCCATCGTGTCTTTGTTCGTGACCCCTGCAGGCACATATTCCGGATAGATGATGCCGAAGGATCCCATATCGCGACCCGAAGCCGCTTCCGTCAAACCTTCGGTTCCCTGAGTGCCGTTACCTTCCGTACTGGAAGCCACCGGTACCCCGTTCTCGTCCACTTCCGCCAGGGTCCCCTTCGCATCGTTCATGGCACTTAGATTCTTGTTCGTATCAAACGAATCCTTAGTGAGGTTCGTATCAAAGGTAAAGGTGTTGAATTTCACCTCAACAACCACATTCGCTTCGGAATCCGACACTTGTACCTGTTTCGGCGTGTAGTTGTCCTTGGCGAGCCAAATCTTCTGACGAATCAAGGAATGGCTGTGGTAATTGGCGGCTACATCAAACACGTAACTATCCTTATCCTCGGCAAACTGACGGGTGTTGTCGCTCAGAATGCTGCTGAGCAGCGTTTGGTACAGATATACCTGTCCCTGATTATCCGGCCAGTCGCTTTTGAAGCGGAAGCTTTTGTTTAAGCTCGGCGTCAGAACGAACACGCCGTCATCGTTGCGAAGCACGATTTGCGTAATATCCTTTTGCCCATTGGTTAAGCTGATCCGGTAATAAGATGGAGACTGGTACCATACCTCAACCTGATACTCCTGCGGCGCCGAACCGGTATGTATGGTCATAACGCCCGCTCCCTGGTAAGCGCCCTTGGCACTTTCCAGCTTATCAGCCACCTTGCCCAGATCCTTCACAACGCTGTCAGCATTCTTCTTCCCGCATCCCGCCAGTATTGTTGTTAAGCATAATACTACCGCGAGCAGCACCCATGAAATCCGGCGCATGTCATCATCCCCTTCAACACTTGTTTTGACTTGATTGATACATGTCTATGAGGGACTTGGTCACATTATGCAGACTAGCCTGACAAGCATCGCTGCGTTGGTACTCGGCAGGCGTTTACACTTCGCTTAAACGATAAAAAGAGCCGGGATGAATCCGTCAATCGCTGATTCATCCTCGGCTTCGATAGATGAAAGTAATCAGTACAGGCTCTATTCTTTTAGGTCTCTGTAAGTGTAGAAGCTGGTCGACGTTAACTAACTCTAAGGGGCAGTGTGCATAGAAACGGACTTCTCAGGAGCCGCATTCGTATAAGGCGCGAACCATTCTTCATCTACATTGTCAGGTGACGGAAGACTACGGGTAGTCGAATCAAAGACCCAGAAGATCCCTACGCTGAGCACGGCGATTCCGCATCCCGCGATAATGGAGGAACTTGCCGCAACCACGCCAAGGGCACCTCCGATCAGGCTGCCAAGCGGCATGGCAATTCCGCTGAGTCCGCTGGCTGCCGCGAACACCGTGCCCAATCTTTTCTCGGGTATTGCCTTCTGAATGACCGAATTGATGATAACGTTCGTAATCCCTCCGGGAAACCATGCCAAACCGTACACCAGAACGACAAGCCAAGTCCAAGGGGTGAATACGCTGAGACACCAGGCAGCACCCGATAAACAGAACGCTCCGGCAAAAATATATCCTAGGGGCAGGCGCTCCAGTTTCAAATACGGAGCCAGGATCGCTCCAAGCAAACTTCCGAAAGCCTGAGCCATGAGCAATATACCGTAGACGCCGGCTCCGCCGAGGCTGTCGGCAAACGCTGGCATAACCGTAAAGGTAGCGCCGCCCGCAGCATTGATGACAATCATTCCCATTTGCACCCGTGCGAGCGGGGTTGCCAGAATGTAGCGAAGACCTTCCTTCATGTCCGCCCAATAATTTTTAAGGGCATTAGGCTTAGTTTTTGAAGTTACGGTATTATTTGTTGATATTTTATTGTCGTTGTTATCGGAAGTTTTGATGGATTTCTTGATTTTCAATTGCGAGAATAACAGCGCTCCGATAAAGAAGCCAATGGAGTTCCATAAGTAAAGGGATACTGCGCCCAGCACAATAATCAACACGCCGGATATTGCGTTGCAAGCGACATCGATGCCTTGATAGGCTAAGGAGAACAGCGAGTTGCCTTGCGTCAGCTGCTTCTTATCAAGAATTTTGGGAAGGGCCGACATTTGGGCCGGATATACCCACATATTCAGCGTGGACAGAATCGGTGTAATCGCCAGTACAACGCCGACCGTCAGAAAGTCGAAATAAAATGCAAGCGGAACGATCAACAGAAGAAGCGCCTGAAATAACTGGGTGTACACCAGAAGCCCCCGTATAGGAACGCTGTCAATCATCGGACCGGATAGCAGTTGAATGATTCGGGGCAGAATCGAGAGGAATCCGGCAAGCCCCGTGTACAGCGTCGAGCCTCCGAGATCGTACACCAGCCACATGGCCGCTACCGCGTACAGGCTGTCGCCGATATTCGTAAGAATTCGGCCAACGAACAACAGCAGGAAATTGCGATTTTTTAATATTTCCATAGAGGAACACTCCTTGATTTAGTGTTTAGTAGTTTTGGAGAGAAGAGGCTCTGGAAGCCCCTTCCTAATCGGACGTTTCCGTCGAAACCACGTTGATCCCGACGGCATACTCCTTACTGTCTTTCCCTTTGGTCGTGAGGGTTTTGTTCACCCATTTTTCAAGCAGCTCTTTGAATTCCGTTGTCATCTCTTCATATTGGTCTGCGTCCAACTGCAGCCTCAAGCTGATTCTTGTACGGGTCGCCGCTGCATAATCTTCGGCAAGAACCGGGTCCATCGTTTGCGTTCCCTTGGTGTTAAACCACTTCGCCTTGGATTTATAATACTTCTCTACGATGCCACCGACCGTCCGGGTCTCCACCAAATCTATCAGCCCGCCGTCATATAACTTCTGAATATGATAGTGGATGCTTCCCGGCGAATCTCCCAATTCATCCGCTACTTGTTTTGAGGTTTTGGCCGTATCCAGTATGGTTCCGAGAATTTTCACGCGCTGGGCGCTCCCGAGCAGCTTCGCTTGTTCCACCGATATTTCGATGCTTTGATTTTGATCTTGTTCCATAGCTCAACACTCCATTCTAATTGAATCATTCATTCTAATTGCGTAAATCAAACGGTTATTTTTGTCCATTCTATTTTAATTTGTCATTCTAATTTTCTAGATCGGTATGACACAATAATAAACCACCTATTACCATTTGTAAATAGGCGGCTTATAAATTGTTTATTTTTTTCTAAACGGGTTTGACCATATGATAATAAACATGCCCGTTAATCATGATTTCCTTATCCGTTTTATATCCTCTTCTGTCGTACAAAGAATGGGCGCGATCATTGTCCGTTACCACAGCGAGAGCGATTTTACGATACGTAAGCTCCTTTGCCCGGTTCTCTGCATGATCGATGAGCGCCGAACCGATCCCCTTTCCTCCAAACTGCGGTGAAACGGATAACGTATCGATATAATACTCATCCTCGTCTGCCTCTTTGTCCAGCGCTACGGAAGGGTCATTCTTAAGCTTCCGCAAGCGATCCAGAATCGGACGATCCAATTCGGCCGCTTGATCCCCGCCGTAAGCGACGATAATGCCCGCTACCTCGCCGTCGATCTCTTTCACGGCAGCCTGACGATAACTGAGCCTGCCCTCGTCTGCCCGGAAATATTGCTCCAGCACTTCGAGCACTTTCTCTTCACTGTCTTCCCCTGTTAATTGATGGGCCACATCGTGCAGTGCGTCGTACAGCAGCCTTGCCGCTGCAGCTGCATCCTGTGGTCTAGCTGATCTGATGCTCATGCCTATTCATCCTCCGATTACAATTCAATGCAATTTCATCATTCAAGTATCCCAGTCCTCAACCTCATAAAACAGCTCCATCTCGGACGATGCTGTGAAAGAACGCCGTTTAACTTCAGGATCCCCGATCTTCTCGTGCAGTCCAAACCCTCTTGATACCTTGAACGTAAAAGACAAGCCATGAGGTACCATTGCACTTCCCCTATATATGTCATCTCCGCAGTACGGAATCTCAAATCCGGCATAGATCGTGGAGGAGGCTGGTGTCGAAGGCGGTACCTTCACCTGAATCGTGATTTTCACAAGCTCAGGCAGTTGTTCAACGATCGTAATCTCTTTATCTGCGCTCAAGCTTCCCATTTGCAGCGTAACCCGGGTACTGCCTGATGATCGAGGCCTCATCGTTCCGTCCGGTTGCAGCGTGAGCAATTCCGGCTCCTCGACATGGTAGGTTCCGTTCATCAACGTTTGCACAAATCCGCTGTCGTATGTAATGACCGGATTCAGTTGCTTGACGGGTCCGTTCACCCCTACGACGCCATCTCCATGCAGCCTAATCGAGGCTGGTTCTCCAATGTCGCCGAAAAAATACAGCAGCGGCGCTTGCGCTCTGCCTGCCCAGTCGCTTTGGCTGTGAGCCGCTCCCGGATCAAGGAACAGCATGAGATCTTCCCCCGGCACAAATCCGTCTTGGATCAAACGTTCTGCTTCCTCCCGTGCGTATTTTTCCATGAAAACCCCTTCCGCGCCGCCCATATCCAGCCATAACTTTAGATCGGGATGCGTGCCGTATCTTTCATAAAAGGGATGTTCCTTAAGCTCTCCCTGAGCATCAAAATGAGCTTTCACGAAATAAGGCGACATGACCGCTATGCTTCCGAACACGTCCGGTCTTCTAAAGCCGATATTGTAGGTGACGATCCCGCCCGCAGACGAACCCATCATGGCGGTATGCTGAGGGCCCCTCAACGTGCGAAAGTTCTGATTGATATAGGGCATGACTTCTTCAATAATAAATAATTCGTAACGTTCGCCGGCAAACGGAGGATCAAACACCTCATGCATCCTTGGATTGTCATGAAAGTATTCATTCAGTCTTTGATGGGGAACCGTTGCGATGCCAACGATTATAATCTCCTGCATCCGTCCTTCGGAAACCAGCCGATCCGCGGTGACGTGCATATCCCAAGAACCGCCTCTTTCATCCGCTGAAAATACATGCTGCCCGTCATGCATATAGAGTACGGCATAATGCTTCTCCGTATTCTCATGATAACTGGGTGGAAGATATACATACAAACTTCGGGTATTGCCTAAGTTAACCGATGGAAAATCTGCAATTTCTACCATTCTTGAGGACATACTGACCATTCTAACCCCTCCTGACTATTTTTGCACCACATACGCTTGTTTGCGGTTATTCACTTCAGGCGATGCCAGATAACAAAAAGAGGCACAACCCGATAAAATCAGGTTGTACCTCTTAGGTAAGCATTGCCTTACTCCACATTATACTGGGGAATTCCCCCATTTTCAATATCAGGATTTACCTTCCGGCGGCTCTTTCGGCACATAATTAAAGATCTCGCCATCCACAAAAGTATCAATCAATCGTTCCAGCCATTTATAATAAGCAACGGCCTCACGCATCTTCGCCTGATCCTCTTGCAGCACCGCTGTCAGTTCTTCATCATCTTCATGTGCTTTACGGAGCTTCTCCGTTTCGTCGAGCGCTTTGCGCAGAACCAGAATGTTGCTCTCCACCGATTTTCTCCATTTAATATCAAAGAAATCCACGAAGCTCTGGTACCAATCATACTCCACTTCATACAAATCCTTGCGGGAGCCTTTCTCCCACACCTTGTTTACCATTTTATAATCGAGCAACGTCCGCACGCCTGTACTCATGCTGGTCTTGCTCATTTTCATTTCCTGTCCCATTTCATCGAGGTTCATCGGTTTATCCGCAAAATAAAGCAATCCGTATAAATGTCCCGTTGAGAGTGGAATGCCGTACAAATCCATATTCCGTCCAATATTTTCAATGACACGCTTACGAATCTTATGCACGGCTGCCTGCCGTTCATCATCTAAATGGTACAAGCCCATGCTTGCAGCCTCCTCTTTCTGTAGCCATCCAAGAAGTCATGTCAATACAACAAAACTAGGTGGACTCGAAGTGTAGTGTGAACGATCTCCATGAAATCTAAACAAGCCCCAATCCACACACATTCTCTGATCTATTGTAGGGAAAGCTATTTTAAAAGTAAAGAAGATCGCTCTAGAGGATATTGGAGCATATGGGAGCATTTCAAAGGATAACTTTGTACAGTTTTTACTGTACGTACTTTATGTACGGATATAACGTTTGATACTTTACGTATCGGTTGTTACAATGGGTGACATGGGTTTACGAGACGACAGGAATAAGAAGACTCGGTCAAATGGACGCGTCTCTATACAATAAAAGGAGGAGTACTTTTGGCTATTCTGCAAGTTAACAAAGTCAGCAAATTGTTCGGCGCGAATCCGGAACAAGGGATTCAATTGCTGGAGCAAGGCTGGAGTAAAGCGCGTATTGCGAAAGAAAAGAACATAACGGTTGGCGTTAACCGTGTCAGCTTCGATATCCACGAAGGCGAGATCTTTGTCATCATGGGGCTGTCAGGCAGCGGTAAGTCTACGTTGGTCCGTTTGCTAAATCGGTTGATTGAACCAACAGCGGGCGAAATATTGATCCACGGCAAGGATCTCCGAAAAATGAACAAGGAACAGCTGCGTGAAGTACGACGCAAAAAAATCAGCATGGTGTTCCAGAAGTTCGCCTTGTTCCCTCATCGTTCGGTTGTAGAGAATGTGGAGTACGGATTGGAAATTCAAAAGGTAAACAAAAGCAAGCGGCACGAAGCGGCTATGAAGTCGCTTGAGCTTGTCGGCTTGAAGGGCTGGGAGGAAAAAATGCCCGATCAGCTTAGCGGCGGCATGCAGCAGCGTGTCGGGCTCGCCCGCGCACTCGCTAATGATCCCGAGATTCTGCTAATGGATGAGGCCTTCAGCGCACTGGATCCGCTCATTCGCAGAGACATGCAGGACGAATTGATCGAGCTCCAGGATAAAATGAAAAAAACCATCGTGTTTATCACGCATGACCTGGACGAAGCTCTTCGAATCGGCGACCGCATTGCCTTGATGAAGGACGGTTCGATCGTACAGATCGGAACGCCGGAAGAAATCTTGACCCAGCCTGCCAACGATTACGTTGAGCGGTTCGTGGAAGATGTGGATCTGTCCAAGGTGCTTACCGCTTCACGCGTTATGCGCCGTCCGGAGACCATTACGATGGATCGTGGACCTCGCGTTGCGCTGGAGCTTATGCGTGAACGGGGAATCTCGAACCTGTTCGTCATCGACCGTTCCAAGAAGCTGCTTGGCGTCATTACGGCCGAGGATGCGTCGGATGCCATGAAGAATAACCGTAAACTTGCGGATATTCTCATTACAGACGGTCCGAGTGTTGGACCCGATACTTTGCTGAATGAATTGTTTGAAATTACGAGCATGGCTAAAGTACCGTTGGCCGTTGTGGATGAGAACGGCCGATTGATGGGCGTTATCGTCCGCGGTGCTGTACTTGGTGCCCTGGCCGGAGAAAGCAAGAGCGAGGAGGTGACGCAAGATGCCTAAGATCCCTCTCGCAAGCTGGGTGGATTCCTTGGTCGAATGGATGGGAGACGTCTTCTCCGGATTCTTCGACGCCATCTCCTTCATCATCGAAAACATCGTGCAGCTGTTTACGGATTTGTTCATGCTGCCTCATCCGTATCTGTTCATTGTCATCCTGGCCGTCATTGCCTACCTATTAGGCCGCCTGCCGTTGACTTTGTTCACAGCCATCGGTTTTCTGCTCATCGATAACTTGGGTTACTGGTCACAGACCATGAGCACGCTCAGCCTGGTAATCACGGCAGCCTTGATCTCCGTTATACTGGGTGTTCCGCTCGGTATATGGGCGGCCTACAGCAAGTCGGCATCCCGCGTGATCATACCGGTTCTTGATTTTATGCAAACCATGCCGGCGTTTGTGTACTTGCTCCCTGCCGTTACATTCTTCAGTTTGGGCGTGGTTCCAGGGGTTATCGCTTCGGTTATTTTCGCCATTCCGCCAACGATTCGCCTGACCCGTCTTGGCATTATGCAAGTATCCGGTGAATTGACGGAGGCTGCGGATGCATTCGGTTCGACTTCCGGACAGAAATTGTTCAAGGTTCAGCTCCCTCTGGCGATGCCAACCCTGATGGCCGGCATTAACCAGACCATCATGCTGTCCTTGTCGATGGTCGTCATCGCCTCGATGATCGGTGCCCAAGGGATCGGTGCCGAGGTCTACCGGGCCGTAACACAGCTGCAAATTGGTAAAGGGTTTGAAGCTGGCTTGGCTGTCGTCATTTTGGCGATTGTCCTAGACCGCTTTACACAAAATATATTTAAAACGAAAAAAAGGGGTGCTTAATTTGAAGAAACAGAAGTTTTGGTTGCTGCTCAGCTTGGCTGCTATTCTGGTTTTGTCTGCTTGCGGACAGGGCGGAAATGGCGGAACGGATGGAACGACGGACAAAGGGGCTGAAGGCGGTTCAACTGCTTCCCTCGGTGAACAAGTGAAACATGAAATCATCGGTATTGATCCAGGTGCAGGCATTATGAAAGCGACCGCGGCGGCAATTGAGGAATATGCATTGACCGACTGGAAACTGGTCGAAGGCTCCGGAGCTGCCATGACGGCAACCCTTAACAAAGCCATTAAGAATGAGGATCCGATCATTATTACCGGTTGGACTCCGCACTGGATGTTCTCCAAGTATGACCTGAAATATCTGGAGGATCCGAAGAAAGTATTCGGTGAAGCGGAAGAGATTCACACCGTTGTCCGTCTTGGACTGAAAGAAGATCATCCGGAAGCTTACAAGTTCCTGAGCAATTTCAAATGGACGTCCGACGATATGGGTCAGATTATGACGGCGATTCAAGAAGGCCAGGACCCTGAAGCTGCCGCGAAGGAATGGGCAGACAACAATGCGGAGAAAGTCGATGCCTGGCTTGAAGGCGTTCAGCCCGTTGACGGCAAAAGCTTCAAATTCAGTTATGTCGCTTGGGATTCCGAGATCGCCAGCACCAATCTGCTGAAAGTGATCATGGAAGACAAGCTCGGATACAAAGTTGAGGCGCTTCAAGTGGAAGCAGGCCCAATGTGGACTGGCGTTGCCAACGGCGACGTGGATGCAACCGTGGCAGCATGGCTTCCATTGACGCATGCGGACTACTGGGATAAATTCAAAGACCAAGTCGAAGACCTCGGCGCTAACATGGAAGGCGTGAAAACCGGCCTGGTAGTTCCGTCTTACGTGGAAGCCAATTCTATTGAGGATTTGAAGTAATATAAAGACCATCCCATGGGTATATGGGATGGTTTTCTTTTTTTGGTGGTCAAGATTAGTCGGCCTGTTCCGAGGAGGATGTATCCGTTCCGGTCGCTGTTGAAACCAGGAAAACGGGATGATATTCTTGCGGTATTTTCCCGGTTTCAAAGGCGAACGCCAGGTCTCCTCCACGTATACATCCTCTGTTCCTAAGTATGGCCTCCAATCTTTCCTCCCACCAAAGAGAGCCATCCCTATCGTCTGGGATGGCTTTTTTGGGGGCTGGGCGCAGGAGGGGCTAAGCTGACCACTGCTAAACGGTCAGCTGCCTTATTCATTGCCGGGCAAGCTGTGAATCCTCTTAGGACTCACAGGCTTGTCGGCCCGGCTCGAGAGTCTGACCTGTTCAATTCGGTCAGACTCATTTAATGCCGGACATGCTGTGAC
>NZ_QLYT01000002.1:0-1280 GCF_003269305.1 Paenibacillus sp. MDMC362 | reverse complement strand
TGGTCATAGCCCCGTCAAGTAGACATTAAAAAAAGAGATTTTATTAAGCGGCGACTTTTTCCCGAAACTCAATCGGGGAGAGGTCGCCCAGTTTGTTTTGGAAACGTTCCATGTTGTAAAACGAAATATACTCCGTAATTTGGCTCCTTGCTTGCTCCAGATTTTGAGGTCTCTCCAAATACAGTTTCTCTGTCTTTAAGTGGGAGAAGAACGACTCAATAGAAGCATTGTCATAGCAGTTTCCACGCCGGGAATGGCTTCCTGTAAGCTTCTTCTCTTCAAGTAACTTGGCATAGGTTTGTGTTGTATACTGAAACCCCTGGTCCGAGTGGAGCAAGGAAGGTCCACATTTCAGTTTCTTCACTGTGTCTGTAACGAGTTTTAAGTCATTTCGCTCAGAGAGTTCCCACGCTACAATTTCATTGTTGTACAGATCCATCACCACGGAGAGATAAGCAAAATCATGCCCAATCCGGACATACGTAATATCCGTCACGAGCTTCTGCACAGGAGCTGTCGCTGAGAATTCCCGATTTAGGACATTACGGAACAGAACGGACGGTTTCCGGCCAGCAAATGGACGTTTCTTGCGAATCACGGAACGAATCTGAAGTTCTCTCATTAAGCGGCGTACCTTTTTGTGATTCACTACAAGGCCTTCTTTGCCTAACGCGGTTCGCATACGTTTGTAGCCGAAATAAGGACGAAGCCGATGAATGCTTAAAATATGTGCTTTCAGATCCGCATCCCGATCTGCTCGTTTCTCTCTGAGGGCAGCATTTTTCTTCCATTTGTAGTAACCTGCACGCGAAATTTCAGCAATTTTACACAGCCAAACCACAGGTGCCCACTTGCTTATTTCTCGAACGGACTGGCACCGGGCTTCGAAATCCAACTTTCCTCTCCGTGCAAATTTGGATTGAGCTTTTTTAGATATTCTACCTGTGCTTTCAGATAAGCATTTTCTTCTTCTGCACTACTAAAATGCTTCTTCGTCCAAAGTCCACGGTAATCCTCGAAACTCTCTCCATTTTGGCTTTTACGAACCCATGTGATAATCTGGCTCTCGCTCTTAATCCCAAACTTCTTCATGATCCGACTGTACGCCCAACCTTCTTCCACTCGCAGACGTACGGCTTCTTTCTTCGTTTCTTCGCTATATCGATTAAAGGTTTGGCCTTTCTTCGCTGACATAACAAAAATCCCCTCCGGTATCCAGTATTTGAGTTCATTGTAACATGTCCTCTTTTTTCACTGTCTACCATGAGGGGATAATACCA
>NZ_QLYT01000025.1:0-120150 GCF_003269305.1 Paenibacillus sp. MDMC362 | reverse complement strand
TGCCAGTAGGCCGGACGGCATACGATATGTTCGTGGGAATACGTAAAGCCCAGCTCTTCCTTTCTGATGTCTCCATGTAAAGTACGAATAAAGCCCATATCGTTTCTCCTCCACTCTCTATAAAATTGGAACCTGGCCAGATCTCTAAAAATGCGTGTTCAACATTCAAAAAGTCAGCTGCTTTTTGAATAACCTCTAGAAGAACAGCTTCGCCAGGAAGTGCAGAATCGGCCCAATGATGAACATATCGGAATCAGCTGCCCACATGGCCGTATCCGGCACCGTCGAGGCGATAAAGAAGCGAACCATCAGAAACTGTCCCCAAGCGACCACGGTTGAAGTGATGAACCCGCCGATAACGGCCCCGCGGACACCGCCTGTCGAATTCCCGAATACCCCTGCCGTAGCGCCGTGGAAGAATAAGACGATCATCGTTGGCACGAAAATGTATGATACGGTGTTTCCAAGTACAAGCAGCCAGATAATCGCTCCGGCGAAAGCTCCCAGGAAGCCAAGAACCACCGCATTCGGCGCGTAAGGGTATACAACTGGCGCATCCAGTGCCGGTTTGGCGCCTGGTACCAGTTTAGTAGCGATCCCGTTGAAGGCCGGAACCAGCTCGCCGACAAACATCCGGACCCCCATCAGAACGATGGCGATTCCGCCTGCGAATGTGAACGATTGGATAATGGAGTAGATAATAAAGTTCTGGTCACCTGATTGTTTCATCAGCTCCGCTGCCGCCGGCGTGCCCTTCGTCGATAGAATAATGGCCCCGATCAGGAACAAAACTCCCATGCTGAGCGCAGTGATGACGTTGGAATCGCGAAGAAACTCGAAGCCTTTGGGTACTTTGATTTTCTCGGAATCGTTGTTTTTGTTGCCGAATAATTTACCGAACAAGGCAGCAAGCAAGGCAACCGAGGCCGAGGTGTGACCAAGCGCAATGTTATCGTTGCCCGTAATTTTACGCAGGAACGGCTGAACCAGCGCCGGCTGGAATGTCCAATACACACCAAGGACGACAGCGACCATCAGTACCAGCTTCCAGATCGGGATGCCGCTGGCCGCATGAACGATCACGCCCGCGAAAACGGTCGACGTCCAGAACATCATGTGCCCGGTCAGGTAAATAAATTTAAACCGGGTGAAGCGTGCCAGCAGAACGTTGATTAGAAAGCCGATGAGCATGGCGAGCGTAACGGCGCTGCCGAATTTGGAATTGAATGCCTCCTGCCCCATGAAGGTACCGAGGGTCCCGCTCTCCAATCCGAAGACTTCCTTCCACATCGGCTCAAATACATTCAAGGCTTTCACGATGACATCAGAGCCTGCACCGATGATGAGGAAGCCGATAATCGCTTTAAAGGTGCCGCTTACAAGCTGGCTCGTTGATTTCTTCTGAAGCAGAAGGCCGACCAGAACGATGAATCCGAGCAGAATGGCGGGCGTTCCAAAAATGTTGGTGGCAATCCAAAAAAGTACGTCCATATGCCCTCTCCCTTTCTAATGGTTTACAGCACTTCTTCCAGCTTCTGTTTGATTTCGTTAGTGTCGAAATAGTTGTTGACGATCACAATTTGGGCCGCATGCCCTTGAAGGCTTTGGGCCAGCTCGTTGCTTGTAATGATATAGTCGGCTGCGGTTCCGGATGCCGTTGATACGTCCGTATGCTCCACGTCGGCACTCACTCCCATACCGCTTAGCACGTTCTCCACATTCATTCTCAGAATCAAACTCGTTCCTTGTCCAAGACCGCATACGCATAAAATTTTCATTGTTCGTTCCCCCTAATGAGTTGTTGGATTGTCTCTACATCCGTTGCATGCATGAATTGTTCAATGCAGCCCGGACTGCTCAGCAAAGTGGTCAGCTTGCGCAGCATGGCGATATGCTCCGAACTTGAGGAGCCGCCAAGCGCAAACACAAGCTGTACCGGGTCGTTGGCGGCATGGCCGAATACGACCGGTTTCTTCAATCTAATCAGCGAGACGGACGCTTCCTTCACCCCATCCTCCGCACGGGCATGCGGGAGTGCAATATGGGGTGCAAGAACAAAGTACGGGCCTCTTTCACGATAAGATTTCACCATGGCGTCGGCATAACGTTCCTCCGCCGCACCCGCTTTTGCCAGCAGTTCTCCCGCTAAGCGGATGGCTTCTTCAGCCGTCTCGGCTTCAACCTCCAAGGCAATTAGCGACGGTTCCAAAAATTTCATTCTCATCTCTCCCAAATCCGGTATTCTAATCGATGCTAAAGACCGGTGTGTAATTGCTGCAGTATCTGTTCTTTCGTCTTGGCCTCTTTCAGACGGATCAGGCTCTCCTTCTCCCTGAGCAGGATGGTCAGCTCCGACAGCGCTTTGAGGTGGGATTCGCCGTCAATCGCCGCCAGTACCAGAATGATCTGAACTTGATGTCTTGCTTCTTCCGAGAAGGCGACAGGTTCCTCCAGCCGCAGCAGGCTGATGCCCAGCCGCCGGACACCATCCTGCGGCTTGCCATGCGCAATCGCGATACCCGGAGCAACGACGATATAAGGGCCGAGCGCCTCGACTTTGGAGATCATCGCATCAATATAGGCTTCATCGATGCGCCCATCCTTCAGCAGGGGCTCGGAGGCATCGCGTATAGCGCTCCGCCAGTCGGCAGCTTTTCTTTTCATTTGGATCATCTGTCCGGTGAGCAGATCCGATAGAGATGGCTTGCGTGCTTCACTCAGCCATGTTTTCCCAACGGACAAGTAATGGTTCAGCTCCTCCGTAAGACCTGCTTCGTCCCTAACCACGGCGTATTTATGGACGATATCGAGCAGTGCTTGAACCGAGTACGCCGGGGTCTTAGAATTACGGCCGGCAACCATGTTGACCTGGTTCAGCAGGTGCTCCTTATCCTTATCGCTGAGAATCGGATTCACTAAGAGAACGGGCACTCTGCTCTCCGGCAATGGGACCGTAGAAAAAATAAAATCAACGCGGTCTTCATCAAAGGACTCGTAATTCCGCAGCGAGAGCACCGCCGTAATATCCACTGCCGAGAAGAGGTTCTCCAGCTGCGATTTCAGCATTCGCGAAGCGGAAATGCCGTTGACGCAGACGATGGCTGCCTGCCTCCGTACGGCCGGCTTCGTGTTCTCTCTGCGCAGCCAGCCGCCGAAATGCATCGCGAGATATCCAATTTCGTTGTCGTCAAGTTGACGCCCAACCAGTTGTTCGAACGGAGCCGCGGATCGGCGGGTCAGCTCGAACACTTCCCTGTACTTGGATAGGATATTTTCGAGCAGCGGATTTTCAAGACCGAGTCCGTATACGATCCGGTAATAAGCCGGCTTTAAATGAACAAGCAGATTCTCTTCCATCGTTTCTCTGTTCGGCAGGAATACGCAGGCGTAACGCTGAAAATCATCCGTCATCTGTCTGGTCACTTGCCGAAGCTGCTTAAGCACCTCTTCGGATCCGGTCATCTGTTCCATCCGGTTAACCCTGGCTCCCAGTAAATGCATCGTAAAGTAGCAAATCTCTTCGTCCGGGATGGAGACGCCAAACAATTGGCCAAGACCTTCGGCAAGCCCTGCGGCGACTTCGTACTCTGGTTTCCTCCGCAGCACGTTTCGTTCATCTTCATCTATCGAGATAAACTGTCCGGTCTGAATCCGCCTTACATACAACAGGAACCGTGCCGTCAAATGAAATAACATCTCATCCGTCAAATCTACGCCCAGCGTTATTTCGCTATCCGAGATCAGGCAATACACCCGCTTCAGGTGACCTGACTTCATAGGGGGAAATAAGACTTGGGCGAGATCCGGGCTTTCCGATTCCGGATTCCGGCTAAATCCCTGCTCCCAGCCGGCATGACCGAAAATCTGCCCGAAGTACTGGCTTAAGGCCTTCCGCTTGTCACGCTCCTCCCCATGTACGCCATAGCCCCGCTTGCGGTCGTAGGTTACTTTAAGTTTCGAGATCTTCATGTCCGACCGGACCATATTCAAATCCTTGAGTACGGTCCCTCGGCTAACCTGCAAAAGGTCCGTAAAATGATGAACAAAGAGCGGAGCCTCCGCCGATAACAGATAAAGCGACATCCAGGCCATTCTTTCCCGCGGGGACAAATAATACTGCTGCATTTGAGGCTTCCCGGTAGACTGCGGAAGACCGGACCGGCTTTCATCCGGCAAATAATAGCCGACTGTCCTGACGTATTTGACCGGCGGAAGTTGAACCGCTTTCAAGTAGTCGTTTATTTTTTCCATATCATAATAAACGGTTCGTCTGGAGATACCGACCTTCTGCATCAGTTCTTCCAGCGACACATAATCGGCTGCTTCATGAAGCAGCGTCAAAATCCGGGTACTTCTTTCGTCCAGAATACGGCATCAACTCCTTTGCCGTTTAGTGTGGTACCTTTTGCAATTCGATTATACCCACAGGCAATTCATGAAAGACAGTTCAATTCATGGAGACCCTTTTGTGCAAAAATGAACTCAAGTGTATAAAGTTGCGTAGACCGCCAAAATACTTTTCATTGAATAACTCCGCGAACTTTTCAATTAAGTAGGTTATATGCACAAAAAAAAGCACAGGCTGCAGGGCCCATGCAAGATTTTGTTTACTTCCCGATCGCTATGTTAAATCAATGCCTGTGCATTCTGAAGTAAGTAACGTGCAGCATCGTTATGAACATGTTTGCCGCTCTGTGCTTGAATTTCGTGAATAAAACTGTTCAGTTTACCCTCGTCGATCTTTTGCCTCAAGCTGTTTGCGATGCCGTTGTTGTCAATCCAGCCGTCCTTCTCAAACCTTGCGACTAGCGCTTTGAGCGATTCGGTAGTCGCCGTCGTTTGGAAATCCACACGGGCTCTCCCCCTATTTCCTGCTATATCGTAAACTGTAATTTCAATTGAATGACTGCCCACCGGCAATGTATATAGCGGAATCGTTGCACCTTGTTCAACAGGCCGCCCGTCAAGCAACAAAGTTATCTTCTTAGAATCGACGCCGGACATATCGTCGCTTACATCAAATTGCGGCAATAAGTCCTGATCCATCCTGTAGCTTTCTCCTGCCGGATCTCCAAACGCAATAAGAGGGGCCTCAGTATCCAGATTAAATGCAATCATCTTCGCGGCCTCTACGTTACCCGTACCATCCTTTGATCGGTAGCTTATTGTATATTTGTCGTCTTGACTGAACGTAACAGGTTCAGTGTACGGCTGCCATGAGCTTCCCCCATCCATGCTGTATACCGATTCGGTTACTACCGAGAATGAATCCTCCGCGGCCAACGTTAGCGTTACAGGTCGGACGTACCAACCGTTCTCGCCGTCCGGCTTCTCCGGAGATAATGTCGCCAGCGTGCTTGGCGGAGCCGTATCCAGCGGCTCGAACAGAAGCACGGGCCGGTAAGCTGCATTCGTATGCTCCTTAGAGCCGTACATCACCCAGCCGGTCGAGCCATAGTTGGTCGTTTGTGCCAGCTGAACGGCGATTGTACGGTCACCAGCCATGGCTGCATTCACTTGTGCCGTTACATCCAAGGTTGCCGGCGTCCCGGCTGCCGGAACGGTCCAGCTCCCGATTAGGCTGCCGGCGGCAGGCTTGTTGTTCCATGTCATGCTGTTTTCGGTCCATGCATGATTGCTAACTTCAAAAGCGACGCCTTGTGTGTTTGCGAGCCCGGCACTTGTCGGAACCAGGCGGATTTGCGCGCTTTTGACTTGATCCGGCAGGTGAGATAAATCAAATTTCAAGTAGGAGTAGCGGTGATAACCTGCGTTTGGATCGTTTTTGATAACCAATTGATCGGAAGATCCGAAATTGGTGTTTGCATAAGACCCGCTGCGCACGTAGACATCGTCGGAAGGCAAGATTACGTATCCAAGCGTTACGAATAATTCATTGGATGCGGCGCTTTCGTTACCGGCGCCATTAAGGGCTTTTATCGTAAAATAATACGTTGCCCCATCGGCTAGCCCTGTGACGGTATACTGGTTATTTCCGCTGACTGCGGATATATCCACGGTATTCGTATAGTTGCCGGGCGCTGTCCCGTAATAAATTCGGTATCCTGTCGCTCCTGCGCTTGCGGACCATTTCAGCGCAGCTGAACCGGGTTCTTGCAGGACTTCGATCAATTGTGGCGCCACTGGCGGCGTCGTTGACCCTGTGCTCAGCTTAGCCAGGAACGTTTTCCCGATCGCTCCCGCCGTATTGACTTCCAATACCGTCGTCGGTGCAAACTGCTTCACTGTAACCCCCGGGTCGAGCAACAATGCGCCGGTTGTCGCACGGTGAATTTCGACTTCAATAGTCCCTCCGTTTGCTTGGGTCGGATCTGAAACCCCGATTTGCAGCTCATCTCCGCTCTCAACGATGGTGACGGATGATTTCTTATTGCTGGTCAAGTAATCGGCTCCATTCACTTGAACGGTTTCAACCGCATCCTTCCAAAAGTTGGCGCCGACCGCCATTTGATCGCTGGTATCCATAACCGCCTGTACGTTTCCCGTGTTTTTCAAAACCTTAAAGCCCGGGTTCGCCGCATAGTCGGCCGCCTCATTCGTTGTCGCCCCCGGATAAACGGCATAGACATAGGAAGCTTGCACCGGATCGATACCGTGCTTCAGCGCAAGGCTGGCGTATTGCGCGGATAGAAGCTTATCGCTTCCATCGGCGTTGATATCCTTCCAGGAGCCGGACTTCGTTTCTCGCAGACCATGAACCGTCGCCCCTCCAGGGAATACGTACGCGATATCCGCTCCTGGTATGCTTCCTCCAGATAGATGCGCCCACTGTACGCCTGTCATCGCCTCCGCCCACCCCGTCGCAGTAGGCTTAACCGTTCCATCAACCGTCAACGTATTCGAACCGTTCTCATTCAGCTTGCGATTTTCAACGATCGTCTCTACTGATCGACCTCCGGTGCTCGAAATGTCGGATCCGAGCGCTATATATTTGTCGCCGAATAGAAACCATGACTTTTTGCCGGATAACGGAGTACCCGTGTTTTTCGACATCGAAAATTGCATGCCGACCGTACCGTAAGGGCCATCAATCGATGAACCGCCTACCCAATTCGATGTATTGAATTTGAAGCTGAACGAACCCACGCTCCCCGTAGAGCCGTCCGTTGTCGTTCCCGGTAATCTCACCGGATCGATCGTTGGCCAATAGGCCCCCGAAAACTGCGTCTGGTCCGCATTGTACAAGTAGGCGGCGCCTGCGCCTTGCCACCATGGCTTGGTATTTTCGCCGTTGCCGTATTCAAAAGCCGATATCCGCGTCGAGAACATACCAAGCGCCAGGCCGAAATCAGGCCTTAAGTGTACGGCGCGATCCATCCCTGCGAATACATGGGTATCGATCATATCGCCTGCGGGTTCAACGGATGGATCGCCAAGCAGTGCTTTGATTTTGCCGATGCTGAAAATGGATAGCCCCTCCGTATAACTCGGGAACGTTGTATCCGACATCATTTGGCCTTTGGCAATTTGGCGAACCGTTGCGGCATCCCGAGCGTTCAGGCCGTCGGCGAGCATGACGAGTGAAGCCAGAATTTTCCGTCCCGCCTGGTGATCCTGTGAACTTTCGCGCGATATTGCACGCCCTCGCACCGTATCCATCATGGCGCCTTTATATAGAAAAGGACGGTAAGCCTCCGTTACCCAACGAATGACATTCGCGATATTCGGGTCCGTCACATCCCAACTCGAACCGCCTAGAAGATACAGCAGCTTCGCCATATCCTCGAGCAGAACGGCACCGTAGCTTCCTGTATACGCGACATAGTCATGCTGGATAAACGAACCGTCCTCGTAAAAGCCGTCCCTGCTCTGTACATACAACAACACCTGGCTGATCGCGTCACGGCCTTGAGCAATCTTGGCATCCGATTTATTCAGCACGCCGCGCAAAGAGACAATTAGCGCTTTATCAAGCCGATTCGCACCGGTCTCCCGGAGCGAAGGAGCATTTGTGCGATAGGTTGGATCCGGAACGAATTTATCCAAAGCCTTCGTGTAGTTAGTTTTTTGCGTTGCGGACATTTGATCATAAATCAAGACCATCGCATCCGTCAGATTCATCGGCACGCCGATTTCCCAATCCCACCAATTTCCTGTCTCGCTCTTCGTTTCGTTATATTTGTGCGCATACATCCAGTCCAGGCCACTTAGGATGTCTGCAGCCAGCTGTTCATCCCCTTTGAGGGAAGACCCCGTTGTGGAATAGGCCAGAGCCATTTCCTTCAGCCTTACATAGTTGGATGAGATCGTGCTGGAGACACTCCAATTCGCCAGATCGCTCCACAGATAAGTTCGTCCGGCGTTTGTGTTCATCGCTGACCAGTGCTTGTTCGCGTTGGTTTCGATTTGGCTGAGTTTCGCTGCAATTTCCGGGTCCGACGTGTCGATTGCCGTCCCCCCGGTCAAATATACATGCCACCTCTCTCTCAGCAAATCGAACTCATCTGCAGCAGTTGATGCTTGTACGGGTCCGGTAAACAACAAAATGGGATACAGCATGAAACTGGTGAGAAGAGAAACCACAACACTTTTCCGCCAACGTAAGTTCATCACAATATCACCTTCCATCATCAAATTAGACTGCCAATGGTTAGCCCCAGCATCCTTTTGCATGAATTCCGTCTGTTACATCACCCCCCTCCCGGCTTTAACGCCATCCGAATGATCCAATTCAGGCGTGAGATCGAGAAAAAGCCACATTCAAATCCCCAGGTTGCATGGTGCATCACAACAACATTCTCAAAGAACGAGGTAGATTGAATATGGCTCAGATTGAACGGATGAAGATTCGAAGCTTTTTCAGAACTCTTCTGGAAATCTATATTGAAGGAAAAATACGTGGGATAGGGTGACTCAACGAGCATCCGGCTCATGCAGCGGCAATTCCGCGACAAGTCCGTCGCTTTGGCGGATCCATGTCTCAAACTGTCGCTCATCCGCTCTTAATCGAATGACTCTTGCGCCCGTCGGAAATTTGTCTTTGCGCGCACCGTCTACATAACTAACGTAACGAGTAGACCTCCCATAACAAAGACGAATGCCATGCAGTGTCCCGCAGTAATCATTCGAGTGATCATGTCCGACGAACGTGCCCATAACATCACCCATCTCCACCATGGTGGCGAAGAAGCCGGAGTTCAGTTCAGGCGAGCTGATCCATTCGCTGCAGTGCCCCTCGCACACCTTCGTCTTCCACACCTCTTTGTATTCCGGGAGCGGAATGTGGAAAAAAGCCAGTGCAGGCAAAGGCTCTCCACCATTTCGATCGGCTAATTGCCGAGATTCAGATGCATACCATTCGATTTGATCACGGCGTATCCAATCGTATCCGCCCACCGCATCCATCGGTGAGTAATCACCGCTGTCGAGGAAGAACAACGAAGCTGCCGGCCTTCCCTTGGAATCGTCAATCGCCAGCACATAATTTCCGGCTCCGCTTACGCCCGGTGGATCCGGTTTGGCCACGCAATATTCATGCAGGAGCTGCTCCTCATGCATCCTTTTACGCGGTACGCTCCCTTCCGAGTCATGGTTGCCAAACACAGCCGCCCATGCTACGCGGTTTTCCTCAGCGACAGCGACCGCGCTGCGGAACGATTGCAGCGGATCTTTGCTTCTAGCGCTTGCCGTCAAGTCGCCTGCAAACACAACAAGATCCGGCTGCTCAATCGCAATGACTCTCTCCATCGTCGCCTTCGTCATCGCGTCGAGAAGCGGCGTTTCCGGATCGAGGTCCTCAGCGTCAATAAACTCCACATCAGAAAACTGTACAATGACAAACGATCCATCCTCACGAAACTTCAGCTTTTTCTCCAAGATATACCCGCCCCTTTGCCACATATTCCTTCCAATACCATAACCCGATCAAAACGAATACAGCAGCGCACGCCAAATACATCGAAGTCACGCCATACTGCGAGCCGACCACCCAATAAATTAACGTCGGGCCGATCGCCGCCCCTAAATCGGTAGATACGGAATAAGCAGTCATGACTGTAATAACGGAAGTGCTCTTCGCAGCGTCAGAAGCCATGGCGTCCATAATGGTGCCAAGCGCAGTGCTTGTGATCATGACAAAAATAACGATAACAATCCAAATACCGAGCGGCAGCTGCCACGGAAGTAAGGCATAGCCCGCCGCCGCACCCGCAAGCGAGAGCATAAATAAAGGCAGCCTTCCTCGCGGCCCATCCGTACGCTGTCCGAACCATCGGGCCAAGAACGGCTCCCAAGCACAGCGAAGCGCTGTCAATACGCCCCCTAACACCGTGCTGCCGATGATCAAACCGAACCACGGGATTCCCTCTGGATAACTCGTATCAATAAGATACGTAAGCGTCGCACCGAACACGGCATGCAGCAAGGATATAATTAATCCGCTTATCACGATTTTCTTTACCTGCAGCGAACATACCGTTTTTGTCTTACCGTGAGGTAATTCCAGTTGATGTGTACCGGATGCTTTCCCCGGACTTATGGATGCCGCGATCAACGGAAGTCCGGCCAATGCCATCATGCCAAAGATGATCGAGACGGACTGCAGTCCGAACATGGGTACGAGAAACCCTCCGAACAGCACGCCAACCAAGCTGCCCAGGCGCCACAATCCGTTATACGTTCCCATATACCGCCCTCGATTGGTATCGTCGGAGTATCGAATGACGGTCAAATATCCGCCCATTCGCATCAAGGACCATGCAATTCCCCACACCGCCCTCAAAGCTATCCAAAGCACGAACCCTTTGAAGAAGCCGTACCCTACTGTGGTAAGGGCTGCTAACAAAACAGAGATGAACAGGCCGGTTCGAAGCGACATGCGGTGATACAGCCAGCCAATGACAGGATTAAGGGCAGCCTTACTAGTCGGTTAACGGACAACAGCACGCCTACCTGCCAAAGGGCGTCCAGTCCCGCTTCCTTCCAATACACGGGGAGGACAATGTACAGCATCGAGTCGCCGAAGAGGGTTAGCGCCGTTACGATACCGACAATCCTAATCTGACGCTGTTCTATAGCGTTGCTGCTGTCACTCGTCATAGATCGACGATCAGGCCATCGTAAGCCACCTTAATGCCCGCGGGCTCGAAAGCGCGTTCAAAATCATCATGCAGAAAATTGGAATTGTGTGTAAAATGAGTCACGTAAATAAGACCGTCACGCCCGATCGTACCTTCTTCCCGCCATACGCGCTGGACCTCCAGCACACTCTCAATCCCCATATGGTTTGGATTTCGCTTATTGTTCGTATAGCTATGCGTACAATCAAGGATCGCCATATCGATCCTTTTCCCTTGAAGCCATTTCCAAGTATCGTCATTCAGCCATCCGGTGTCATTGCCGTAAAATAGCGTTTTGCCCCCTTTTTCTATGTAGAACAGCAAACAAGTTTCCATGGGGTCATGATTCGCAAGCAAAGGAGTGACCCTTGTATTGCCCAATGAAATCGTGTCGAACGGACGCAATAAATGGAACGCAAACCTGCCTCCAGCGTCCGGACCCAGTGCAGTAACGGTCTGGCTAATCGCAACATCGTTGCCATAGATATGTAAGGGGTGATCGATACCGTGTGCAAATCCTTCAATTCGGTTGTACAGATCCGATGGCTGAAAATGGTCGTAATGCGTATGCGTAAACAACAGGTGCTCTATGGCGCCCAAGTCGATCCGATCACGGAGCGCCTGCATATGGGAATCTGCAGAATAATCAACCTTGATCAAATTGTCGATCAAAATAGAGCTTCTTGTTCGAATATTTTTTCCTCCAAGCGACCTCGCCTTGCAGCAGGCCTCGCAGCGGCAGAACGGGTTTGGAAATCCTTCGGCTGCGGCTGTGCCTAAAAAATGAATCTTCACTGGTTTCTCCTCCTCTTGGAAGACAATGGTTAAATTATCGATTCCTTGATTTGATACAAATAATACCACATATACACAATCAATCACATACAATATTTTTTTCTGTGCAATCCTTTTTCTATAAAAACTAATGACCAAAAAAGGCTCAATTTGAACGATTGACTGCCTGTTCGAAAGCACAATGGAACTGTGTGAGCCATGTCGGAATATTAGAAACATACAAACACACACAAATACATCTCCATTACAAGCACCTTCCAAATAAATAAAAAAAGATTCCTGGTTCGTGGAAACCAAGAATCGTTCATACGGATTTTTATTATTTGTATACGATTTTTATGCCGTTCTTGCGGAATTGTTCAACGATATCTCGGTCGATTTTGGAATCCGTCACAAACCGTTCGACTTCCGCTGCCCCGCATACTTTGATAAATGAATTTTGTCCGAACTTGCTGCTGTCTGCGAGGGCGATGCAGCGCTTCGCGTTCGCGAGCATTATTTTTTTCACTTGAATTTCGCCGACTCCGTAATCTGTAATCCCTGCTTCCAACGTAACCCCGCTCATACTCATAAAGAACAAATCCGCATGGAAACGAGATGAAAACTCTTCCGCCAAATCGCCGATGATGCTTTGCTCTTCATGACGAATTACGCCCCCGGTCATAATCACCGTATATCCTGGCATCGAAACGAGTTCGTTGACGATCGGAAGCGAGTTCGTAATCACGGTTAATCGATCGAACTTGGCTTTCAGCGCCTTCGCAATCTGGGTGTTTGTCGTACTGGGATCAAGCGCGATGGACATCCCTTCGGTCACATAACGTACCGCGATTTGGGAAAGCTCCGCCTTCTCTTCCATATATATCGATTCGCGGATCGGCAGCGGGATTTCGCGGCTATAGTCGGGCTCCTTCAGAATCGCCCCGCCGTGCACCCGCCGCAGGTAGCCTTCGCTTTCTAAATATTCCAGATCACGTCTGATCGTCTCAAACGAAACTCCGAAATGCTCCATGAGCTCCGACGCTCGGATCGATTTGTCCTGATTCAGTTTCTGAATAATGATTTGATGCCGCTGCTCAGCAAACAACTGCTCCACTCCTTACTTGCCTAAACTTCTTAATTAGAAGTTTACCATAAAAGCATGTAATCCTCCTGTTCTAACTGATTGTGCTATTTCGTTTAAGATCCAGCCCACACTTATTTTAACAAATAGCTTCATCAACCGTATGTAAATCGGACTTATCATGTAGCCAGTCGGGTTAACGGAATATCTTTTACCCGTGTTCAGCTGCCGGATTCGGTCCATTTCTTTGTCGCTTAGGTCAAAATCGAAAATTTCGGTGTTTTCCTTTATCCTTTGCAAATTTGACGATTTAGGGATGATAACAATTCCTCGGTTTATATGCCAGCGTAATATGACTTGTGCAACTGACTTTTGATGATTACGAGCAATCTCAACGAGAACCGGATGCTCCAGCAAGGCCTTGTTTCCTTGTCCGAGTGGTCCCCATGCTTCATGCAGTATCCGATCACGAACCATATAATCATGCAGATCGTGTTGTTGAAACTCTGGGTGCGTTTCGATCTGATTGATCATCGGTGATATCCGAGATTGCTTTTTGAGCTGCTCCAAATGCTCGATTTCGAAATTTGCTACGCCGATGACTTTAATTCTCCCTTCCATGTACAAATCTTCCATCGCCGCCCATTCAAATGATGAGAGAAGCTGGACGAGACAGATGAGTATGCAACCTGATCTCTCCCACTCGCATTCCGGGATTTTGCGGTCCCTCTATCAAGGTTTTAAGAATGGCTTGTCTTGTTTCATCACCGATTGCGACCAGTACCTTTTGGTTGTTTTTGAACTCCTTAGCGATATCGGCTGCAATTTCCTGATTCACCTAATCCCCCCCGTTCGTTTAACCGTTTAGTCTTATTGACCAACCTAGAATAACACACTAGAAGATTCGAAATGCTATCGGTAAAGCAAATGGAGATCCATATTTTTCCACAAGTGACTTGACCATCATTCATCTCATATCGCCGTGAGCCCCTCTTTTTTCCGTAAAAAAGTACAGTAATGCCAATATCGGAAAAAGAACGCCGACACACATTGCCGCTTTCCAGCCGCCCATGGCGTACGCCCAACCCCCGGCTGCGGAGCCAAGGGCTCCACCCGTAAAAAAGATCGCCATATACATGCCGTTCAGCCGGCTGCGCACCTCAGCTCCCAAAGCGAAGATTGCTCGCTGCCCCAACACCATGTTGGCCGACACGCCCATATCTAGAAGTATGGCAGCAATAACGAGGATAACGATAGAGAATACAGAACCCCCAGGAAACATAATCGGCAAAAGTCCCGATAGAATCACCAGCGCGATGGACAATCCCGTTGCCGAACGTATCAGGCCTTTATCTGCAAAGCGGCCAGCAATAGGAGCCGCCGCCGCACCAGAAACCCCTGCCAAAGCGAAAAGTGCTACGCCTGTTGAAGAAAAATGGAACACCGGACTCGTTAAAACGAGCGGAACCGTTGTCCAGAACAGACTAAACATGCCAAACAAAAACGCGTGATACAGTGCGCGGCGCCGCAGAATCGGCGTTGTCTTGAGCAGATGCAGCATGGATGAGATGATAACCGGATATTGGTCCTTCGTTTGCGGCTGCCTTGCCGGAAGGACTTTTGCCAATACAAGAGCCAGTACCAAGAGCATAGCGGAGGAAATCATAAAGATGGCATGCCAGCCGAAATATGTATCCACCATACTCGAAACCGGACGGGCCAGCATAATACCCAATAACAGACCGCTCATTACGTTGCCTACATTACGTCCACGCGTCTGCTCAGGGGAAAGATGCGCCGCGTATGGAACTAGGATCTGGGCCGCAACGGCCCCGACACCTATTAACAAGGAAGCTGCAAGAAACAGAGCCGCACTTCGGGCTCCAGCGGCGATGATCAAAACAATAGACGTCAGAACCAGCAGCGTAACCACCAACTTGCGGTTTTCAAGCAAATCCCCCAACGGGACGATAAATAATAAGCCGATCCCGTAGCCGATTTGTGTCAGCGTGACGATCAACCCTGCAGATTCTGAAGATAACCCTATGGCCGAGCTGATCGATTCAATTAAAGGTTGCGTATAATATAGATTTGCAGCGATCAACCCACAGGCAGCAGCAAGGATCAGCGTGATCCATGTAGGTGCGGATTTCTCCAGCCTTCCCTTTGCATGTTCAGTCATTGATAAACACTCCTTCTTTGAATTATTGCGTTATTTTACAGGAACGTTCGTTCCAGAATATAGATAGCTTCCCCCTAGGCTTATAAGCAAGGGAAAGCCCTTTTTTCGGAATGATCATTCCAGTTTGATGAAAAAAAAGGGGTCAAAGCATCTCGAAGACCGCGTTCATCATACCGTGGACTTTATTAATATCGCTTTTGACTCTGGCCATTACGTTAATGCTATGGTTGAGGTTCAGCAGCAGGTACGATAACGTTTTAATATCTTTCTCCGGGGCTATTTCTCCCGTTTCTTGCCCTTTCTTCAACGTCTCATAAAACAGCTCCTCCAATTCCGTAAATCTTTGGCGAATCATACTCTGCAAGGGTTCATCCGCCGTGTTCAAACCAACGGAAGCATTCGTAATCAGACATCCATTAGGGAAATCTTCGCCGTGCGTGGCAAAAGCGTTCATGATATGCAGCTCGAAATACTGGCGGATGCCCGCGATCGCAGAAGTTGCATGTATCATTTGATCACGTTTTTTTTGCGACATTTTTTTATAATATTGGATAGCCTCGTAATACAGTGTCTGTTTATCCTGAAACGTTTCGTACATACTGGATCTGCTCAAGCCCATCGATTCCAATAAATCCGGTATGCTTGCAGCTTCATATCCTTTTTCCCAAAAAACGATCATGGCTTTGCAAAGTACTTGCTCCCGGTCAAATTCTTTGGTTCGTCCCATCGACGCTTCCTCCTTTTCTACATGAGTATATATCAATCGGAACGAACATTCCAGTATATATTTTTCAAACAGCAGAGGGCGATCAAAATGATACGGACTGAGTAATTAATCACCATCAAATCCGCCTGGGCTTCCAACAACAAAGAAGAGAAACATCAACCTACTCATGACATTTCTCCTCATTCGTTCATTTAAATAGATTTTCGATGACCCCACGGTCGAAGTCGTTTACAATTTTATATTCCTTGCCATACCTTTTGTGATTGCTCGAACCGTTATGGATTCGCACGTGGTCAGGGCTAAAGAAGAATACAGAGAAGGTCGGGCCATTTCGGCCCTGAAACCAAACTTCATATTCTTCGCTTCCGTAATCCACTCTGCTGGTTTTACGCAGTTTGACTTCGGAAAAGCTGTTCATAATCCGCTCAATCTCCGCAGGATCTGTAATTTGTATCTCTTGCTCGTTCGGACGGAACCGATTTTTCCTGACGCTCATATGGCTGATGGTCTTAGGCTCAATCAACTGATCGAGGACCATCTCCTTAAACGATGTTCTGTTTTGGGACGCCGAATATATTGTTGCGCTGATTAGAATCAGGACACAAATTGCCAGAAAGATATACCATGTACGCTTATTCAGCCGTTTCTCCTCCCTCGTCTCGAAATTAAGCGTCCATTCTGATTATAACATCAATCACAGCCCAAAATTATCCAATATTCTAACCATATGTAAACAACATATAACCATGCTTGCTCCATCCGATCCTCCCATTTAGGATGACTGAAAATCGTCGATCAACGAAACCCCATGTATAATCCGCATCCTGCTATCCCTTAAAAAGTCGCGAGTCCAATCGTCTGGTTGACTTAAATCCCAGCTTCGGTGCATGCCGACGACTACGATAATTTCACGCAGCCTCAGGAAAAGCCCCAACTGATCCTTCCAGCCCTCAGGCATTTGACGGCCATCCTCTGTATAGCCTCGCTCAAAATGTTTCATGAAAAGCTCGTACAGCGCCTTTCGTTCAACTTTAGAATCTTCCCCATATACATACAGCAGGTAATATAGCTGGATCGCAATGTCTTCGACATACCAGCTATACTGGCATTCGTCAAAGTCGAAGAGCGTTATTTCCCCCGACTCATCAACCATAAAATTTCCTACATTGATATCTCCGTGTATCAAACCGAAATTATCAGTAGTAACGCGGAGACCGGACAATTGTCTCTTAAGATCACCAAGCGCAAGAAGAATGGGTAGGTGCTCTTCCGGTATATATTTTGGGGCCTGTAAGAGGTATTCATTGTTTTCCCAAGTGGGTCTATGTACCTTTTGTTTGTAACGCTTCGACAGTTCATGGAGACGGCCGGTCAGGCGTCCACATTGTTCGTAAAGTAAGGGATTGCCTAGGCATTCCGGGTATCCGATTTTACGACCAGGCGCATACCTGAAAGAGGTCACGTAGAAATCAATATGAGTTCCTCGGATTCGTTCGAAGTCGTTTCCATTCATCGAAGATATCGAGTCCGATACTGCCAGACCATGCTCTGAAAGATAACGAATCCATTCTATTTCAGCTGTAAGTTCTTCTCCTGTTCGATGAGTGCTCGCTGTGAAACGGAGGATATATTTCATCTCATTGCGATCGTAGGAATATATAAAGTTTTGAAATCCTCCAAGGAAGGTCAGCTCCTTGGAGCTGACTCCGAACCGCGCTGCACCTTCGATGGCATGTTCGTCCAAGAACATTAATTTTATGTTTTGGTCCATACGCCCTCCTGTCATGCGAATCCATATTCTTATGATCCATTTTATAGCATTATATATAATTTTGGCTATCTACTGCGGTATGGTTTGCTGGGAAAGCCATGTTTCTTCGAACTCCACGCAATAGCCAATGCAATGAGCAGCAGAATCAACAGCACTCCCGGAAACGAATTGACTCCTATAAACTCCAGCAAAGCGCCGCCGACAATCCCCCCACCAGCGATGGCCAGATTCCAGACGGTGGTATTGATCGGCATTACGATATCCACTCCTTCTTCACCACTTGCATCGGCAAGCGCCGTTTGCAGCATGGTGGCGGCACCGCCGAAGGTAAATCCCCATAATGCCACGACCGCATACATAACGAATGCCGATGTGACGCCCGTCCATAGCGCCGCGGCTGCCAGCAGGAAGCAGAGCAGACTAAGAAGCACTAGCAGGCGCAGGTGTCGATCTATCAACAGACCCACAATCCAGATCGAGATAAGTGCGAATGCTCCAAATACAAGCAGGACCAGATCAACACGCCCAGCCAGTCCCAAAGGCTCAAGAAACGGCGCGATATACGTATATAAAATGTTGTGTGCCAGCATCCATGTCAAAACCACCATTAGAATCGGACGGATGCCGGGCATAACAAACACCTGACGGATGGTCATTCTTTGATTTGCAGGTTGCCCGGGATAGTCCGGCACCTGCCACAGAACCCATCCTATTAATACGAGAGTCAGCAGAGACATGAGTCCGAATACAAGGCGCAACCAATCAGGTCACCGAGCAAGGTGCCCACCGGCACACCGAGTGTAAGAGCGATCGGAGTGCCAACCATCGCGACTGCTAAGGCACGCCCTCTTAGAGCATCCGGAACCATACGCCGTGCGTACCCGGCAATCATCCCCCATGCGGCACCCGCAGATACGCCTGCAAAAAATCGAGCGACCAAAGTCAAAACATAGCTGCTAGACAATGCGGTCATCGAGTTGAAGATCAAAAAAACCTACAATAATGGCTAGCAGAAGCGAACGTCGTCTCATCCCTCCGGTAAACATCGCAAACGGAATTGCCGCCACAATGGAACCCAAAGCATAGGAAGTGACGAGCTGCCCGGCCATCCCTGTTGTAATATTCAAACCTCCCGCAATATTTGGATTGACCCTCCTCTCTTGTCAAGGACTTCTGGATCGATTAGTATAGAATTAATAAAGGAGGGGCATTTATATGGCACGAACGGGACGTCCACGCACTTTTAACCGTGACGAGGCAGTTGCTTCCGCCATGCTTCTGTTCTGGGAACACGGCTACGAATCCACTTCGCTAGCTCAGTTGCGTGCTGCCATGGGCGATATTTCTGCAGCGAGTTTCTATGCCGCTTTCGAATCAAAAGAATCCCTGTTCCGAGAAGTGATGGATCAGTATATCTCGACTTATGGACAAGTCTCTGAAAGATTCAGGGATACACGCCTGACATCAAAAGCGGCCATCGAACAAGGACTCCGAGGATCGGCTCGAATGCAGACAGAAAGTTCCCACCCTCTCGGCTGTCTGTTGGTTTTGTCCGCCGTGAACTGTTCACCCGAGCAACAACATATCCGAGAGATGCTTGCCAAGGAACGAGCAAGGGTCCACGGTTGGCTAACAGAGTGTATCGAGCGAGCCGTAGCCAATGGAGAGTTGCCGGAATCAACGGATATTCCCATGCTGGTAACCTTATTTGAAACATTTCTGCAAGGAATATCAACGCAAGCCCGGGACGGTATTTCGTACGAAGCAATGGATGCTGCCATCACTCAACTGATGAGCTTATGGGATGCCTTATCGAAGCAGTCAGGCTAACGAGAGCGTCATTAACCATAAAATAAATGAACAAAAAACCTGCTAGCCATAGCTAGCAGGTTTTGTTCTAACCATGCTTCATCTGTTGCTGAAAACTCGGTCTTTTCAGTAAGCATCGCATCCGGGACGCCGATTCTCACCCGTATTTTTTCAAGCATCAAGCAGTGTAATCAGTTTTTGCAGGAGAGCAGGCTCCTCGTTTTGGAATTCATCGAACCGAAGCCTCAGCCGATCAAACATTTCGTGATCTTCGCGAAGTTCATGACGAATGTACTGATCTCTCAGCTTCATCGCCCTTTTGGTGATATCCTTGTAGCCAGCCACCAGCTCGTCGTCATACGGGATGATCCCCTCGTCCACCAAGTATCCGATCCGTTCGCTCATCATTTTTTTGTGTTCCCAGAGCACATGAAGATGTCTTACATCGTTACGGTCACCGAGCCGGGAATCGTTGCCCTCTGCGGCATCAAAGTACAGCCGCAAATAGTCGTACACCTTGATTCCGAATGCTTCTTCGTTGTCCGAATTGTAATTGATCCGGTTGAGATGGGTCTCTCCGTTTAGATAATCGCGCAGCTGGTCAATCGCTGCCGTTTTATCAAAAGGATATGGAGAATGCGGCTCGTACTTATAAAAGTAAGTATGATGATCGGCCGTGAGCTTCTCCTTTAGAAGATGCCTCATGGACTGAACGGCGTCCTGAAACTCCCGGAATGGGATCTGCAAATTGCGGTATACTCCCGTACGATCGAACATAGACGCATTGAAGACCCTTTCGTCCCAATCGTAACCATATAGAAAAAGATGATGCGGGAACGGCTCTTTCTGATAGGAGGCCGCAGGCGATAACCTGGCTTCATCCAAAAACACAACGCAATAATAGCCGTTTCGGATTTGATCCGCGATAAATTTCGGCCAAGCGTCCAATGCCAAACTCTCCAGAATCGTATAATTGACCGAGCAGGTGAGAAGAAACGGGTTGTTGAAATTCAGTTCGTTGGGTTTGCCTCGAAAGAAATCAAAATAGTACTGCCTGCCGTCCTCCAGAAAGTTTTTTTTGCAGAACAGCTGAATAAAATTGCTGTAAAACCAAGGCATCGTTTCTTCATGGATGCTGGTGATGGAAAGTGTGTAGGCCCACCGCAAAAATCCTTTAAGCGGCGGATTCACGACCGGTAGCTGAAACGCGTTCATCTGATTCTTCCCCTTTCTAACAAGTATCCGGAATCGAGATAACATTCTTCCGACGATTTTGCCCGACACATCTACTTCTTTGTCTGATGCTTAGGATGTAAGCTCAGCTTTTTTCGCCCCACCAAACTGCCGGCTTAACTGCTCGCGCTGCTGTAACCCTTCACGGCCTGTTTCCAGACCAGCTGTACAGCTGCAAAGAGCAGAAGCGAAGCGATCAGCGCCAAGCCCGCATGGAGCCAGTTAATCTGCCCAAGCAGAAACATTGGTCCGAAATTGGTAATAAGGAATAGAGGAATAACAAAGGTCCCGACCCGCCGGACCCAGGCCGGGTATATTGCCATAGGGAAATTGTTGGCGTCCCAAATGGAATGCGCGATCTCCGACACAGAGCCCGTCTGGACGAACCAGAATGAAAGCAGCGCAGGGATAATCATCAGGCAGTAAGTGATGACAACGGAGACGAGCAGCAGCAGGGCAAACCCCGCGAGCTGCAGGAACGTCAGCGGAATATCCATCGCATGCCAGCCGATGCCGATCATGACGAACCCAACCAGAATATCAGGGATCGGCAGCGCCAAATCGACGTAACGCAAGGAAGCCATGAACTGAAGGGATACCGGCTTCGTCAGCATGAAATCAAGCGAGCCGTCTTTAACATATTCCGGAATTTTCATGAAATTTGTAAAAAACAGGCCGACATAAATTCCGGTCACCACCGTGTGCATGCCTATAAATAGAAGCAGCCCTTCGGGCGGTATGCCATCAACATGAAGATCGGTGCGGAACACGACCAGCACATATAGCAGCTTGGCAAGCAGGTAGACGGATTCGACCAGCAGGCTCATCATGAAATTGCCCCGAAACTCCATTTGGGCGATGAGACAATTTTTGATGAATAAACCGTACAGGCGCATGTATTTCCTCGTGATTTTAAACATATGCAGCGTCCGCTACCCCCCTACTGCCGAATATTTCTTCATGGAAATGCGCCACGTCAGACGGGATAACCAGAAGAACAGCAGAATCCACCCACACTGGATGAGCAGCCCTTGGTACATAGCCGCCGCTTCCGCTTTGCCGCTGAGGATATTGACCGGAAAATAAATCGTATATGGGAATGGCGTGTACTGAAGCGCCTTCACAACCGACTCCCCGAAAATCTCGAGCGGAAACATGCCGCCGCTTAAAATATTGACTAGCAGACTTGTAATGACAAAAAAATACGAGATCTCATGCAGATAAAATGCACTCGCGCAGATGCAGTAGGCGATCAGAAAGTTGAGCATTAGCGCCCCCGACAGCGTGACCGCGAACAAGATCAGGCGTATGGCCTGGAGCTCCAGCACGCCACCCGCAGATGCGAACCCAATAATTCCGACGAGCAGCAAAGCCGTAATCCCGTAATAGATCGCCTTCTGACCGAAAAAGGACACCAGCCGATATCCGAAATAGCTGACCGGTTTGATCAAATACTTGTTAAGACCTCCGTTTTTGATATCGTCGGCAATCTGGTGTTCGAACTGAGTCGAGATCAGCTTGGACACCAATCCCGCCAAGATCGTATACAAAATAATTTGACCGTACGAATACGAGAACAGCGCAGCTTGACCGGAATGCTGGTACACCGCCGTCCAGATGAAATACTGGACAATAATCGGGAAGGCGGCCCCCACGAGACCCAGAACAAAGTGAAAACGGTATTCCATCGAATGCTGGACGCCCATTGAAAATACAGCCTTATACAATTTGCGTCTGTTCATCCGACGGATTCCTTGCGGTAGAGCATCGATATGCTCTCCTCAATCGCCACGTCCTCGATCGTCCAGTCAACGATCGGAAACGAATCGAGGACGGCACGCGCCACTTCCTTCAACCGGTACTTTGGCAGCTCCAAAACAGCGTTGTAGTCGTCTGCGCTGACGATTTTCCCGAACTTGGCCAATCGCTGCTCGGCAACGGGTTCAGAGAACTGCAGCCTTATAATTTTCTGCTCGCCAAAAAGATCGTTGATTTTATGAAGATCACCGTCATACAGAATACTGCCTTCATTGATGATGATCGTCCGCTTGCACAGGTCCTCCACATCCTTCATGTAGTGGCTTGTCAGCAGAATCGACGCACCGAACTGTTCATTGTAGTATTTCAGAAACTCCCTGACCTTCTTCTGCGAAGGGAAATCGAGGCCGATCGTCGGCTCATCAAGATAAAGCAGCTTAGGCTGATGGATCAGTGCGGCGATGAGCTCCATTTTCATCCGCTCCCCCAGGGACAGCCGGCGCACCTGCACATCCAGAAGGTCCTGCACATCGAGCATTTCCGATAGCTCGGCAAGACTCCGACGGTAGAGATCATCGTCCACGTCATAAATACATTTGTTCAAATAAATCGACTCGCTGGCGGGAAGGTCCCACCAAAGCTGGTTTTTCTGGCCCATCACGATGGAGAACAGCCGTTTGAACTCGTTCTTTCGCTCCCATGGCACATAGCCGAGTACATCGGCTTCCCCGCTCGTGGGATATAGAATGCCCGATAATATTTTGAGCGTTGTGGTCTTGCCCGCCCCATTGGGCCCGAGAAATCCGACACACTCGCCGGGACCGATATCGAAGGAAACGGATTTAACCGCTTCCTTCACCAGTGACTTGCGGGCAAACAAATTTTTTAATGAATGTTTGAGCCCGGCTTGTTTCCGGTAATACACAAACGATTTGTGCAGCTCCCGCACACGGATAAAATCCATCTCCGATCCTCCAAACGTTTGCCTGATTTGCCTAATTGAACGGCATAAAGTTTAAACGCTTAAACTCCATTGTTATAAAGCAGTACGCATTTTGAACAAATCGGCATCAGACCGCAGGCCAGAACCTCGCGCTGTTTCCGAAGATCCTCGCCATGGAATATATCCGCCACGCTATCTTCATACAGATTGCCGACACTGAATTCCGGGAAAAACTTGCACGGATTCACTTTGCCGTCCGGCATTACGTCCATCCGGTTCGAGATCGAGAAGCACTTCGTCCGGTTCATGGCCGGCTTCTCGCTTCCCCGGATAAACCCTTCCACCTCTTCGGGCTCCAGTGCCGGTTGATAGCGTATCCGTACATTCCATACACGCGAATTGACACGTTTCAGCTCTTCGATCAGCGTGTCAAAATGGTCCGGCGAGATATGGAACGTGAAGGAGTGCCAGCTGTTCTTGTGGTCGTCCGCGAAGCGGGAGGCAAGGTGCGGGAAATGAGCATCGAAGTAGGCGTCCATTCTCTCCGCGGTCCCGGAAGGGATGTACCAAGGGAAGCAGAAATATACCGAATCTACGCCCATCTCTTCAAAGAATTCCATAAAGCTGTATAGCTGGCCGACCATCTGATCATTTACCGTCAGAGCTACGGACACTTTGCCTTTGTACAGGCCCTGCTTTTGTAAATCCAGCAGCAGCTCTATGGCGTGGATCACTTTCTTGAACGTGCCTTTGCCCCTGATCGCGTCATTCTCTTTCTCGAAGCCTTCGAGGCTGACCAGCATGACCAGATTTTCTGACATCTTCAAAATGGAATCCAGCTTCTGTTCAATGAGGATCGCGTTCGTGCAAATCGTTGTGTACCGGTCTTCTTTGGCCAGCAGCTCCGCCAGTTCATCAAACTTGGAGTAGAACAGCGGCTCCCCGCCCCACAGGAATACGCGCGATTTGCGTTCTCTCGTTTCGGCCAGCAGCTTCTCCACGACAGGAATCTCGATTTCGTCGTTCTTTACTTCTTTGGCAAAGCCGTGATGGAAGCCTTCCGGATTCCATTCGAAGCAGTGCTTGCAGCGCAGGTTGCAGCCGTTATTAAGCTTGATCCCGATCTCATAAGGCACGGGGGCCGCATATGTCGGATCCTCCTTGAGCTTCCTTCCCGTTTCCGCTAGCGGCACCAGGGTTCTTTTCATATTGCGGAATGTCAGTTTATCAAACGTAACTGCTGTTTTCGGCTGCATCGATGTTCCTCCCATAATGGTTGATTTTGGATCGCTGCTCCAGCAAATATCTGCAAATCTCCTGCAGTTTAGGTTTTGAAAAATCCCGGGCTTTCCACTCCGCAAAACGGATACCGAAACCACGGGATTCCCAATAATCTGCATTATGAAACTCATGGTCGCCGAACGGTTCCAGCATAACAAAAGGGATTCCGAACGCCAAAGAGTCGTTTAGCGTCGCTCCCCCCGGTTTGCTGATGATTGCGGCGCAATTACGCATCAGGTCCGTGTAAGCGGAGTAACTCCCGAGCGGAAACTCCCGGAGAACATCGTCTTGCCGGACATAACGGACCATCGGCGGAAACGTGTGACACCCGTGCGCATCCTTGCTCCACGGATCCCAGGCGGTCTCCGTTCCGAAGTAGCGCGTAACCCCGTCGTCCTCCTTTACCTCGGAGGGATCATATACGATCACATCAAGGCTGTGGCCGAGCTTTTGAAGTTCTGAGATCGTCCCGGCATAGGTCCCGATCCCCCAGCCACCGCCATGGATCAGAATGCGTGCGGTACGCTGCGCATAAGGCAGAGGTTCTTCTTCGTCCGAAGCAAGATAGCTGCCCGGCGACAGCTTTGAAGGATCGTAGAACCAGACGTTGTCATAGCCTAGGTATAATTGCTTGTGCACCTTATAAGACGGTGTATCAATCGCATCCAACCGAATCAGTCGGATATCCAGAGGGATGCCTGCAGCTTCCTTATAACGCTCCAGAATCGGCAGCCAGAAGCCGGTAAAGACTGCAAAGCGGGAGATACCTGCCTGTCTCCAGCCTTCCAGCATCCTCCGAACCGCCTCCTCGTCGAGAGAAGAGTCAACGGGCTTGGCCAGCTTATGCCCCATACGGGCAACGGAGAAATCCGCGTGGAATGCTTTTTTAGTGGACCGAATCTTGTGCCGGACTTCTTCGTGATACAAGTTTTCCAGAACTTGAACGTCCGTTCCGACACCTCTTCTTCGCAGGTACGTGTGCAGATGCATAGCCGGAATGTATGCGCCGAGAGAATTCCCGGACGCCAGCAAGGTAACCGAAGATGAACACATGGGCAGCCTCCAGGTTCCAGATTTAGTTGTACACTTTAAGGGACAAGTCGGCGAGCACCTGCCGCAGCCTTTCGACCAGTTGGCTGCGGTGTCTGTCGTCACGGCCCACCACCGATACATACAGCCGCCCTTTCAGAATGCCTCGCTTGTTCTGTACTCCTTCGGCGATACGGCGCCGGGTCAGAATCTCGTTCACCATGACGGTATTGGATGATAGCGGTATGATTCCGAAATCCCCGGGTGTTATTAACAAAAGACTGGATTCGCGTAAAGCTTGCAGGAGTTTCCCGAATGTGAAGCCTTCCGGAAGACCGAGTGAGAAAAACGTAAGCCAGCCGGTATGGCCGCATGGTTCCGACCATTCATCGAGATAGGCGTTAATCAGTCCCATGGACTTGCGGGCATTGATCTCCACAATGGATACGACCTCTCCATCCTCCAGTATCATGGAGTCGAAGCAGACGAAGCCGTGATAGCCGTCCTCGACCAGAGCCCGGAGCGCTTTCTCCATCACGGTAAAATAACCGGCGTTCTCAAGCATGCCGGTAAAAGATTCATCGGCTTTGATAGACCCGCTGTAGTTTTGCTGGTGATTCATCATCCGCTGTACGGAGATGAACTCCGTCTTTCCATTCTCCCGGATGAACCAGTGGGAACTGAAGTCGGTCACCTTTGGCAGCAGGGGCTCCAGCAGGAATTGAACCTGCAATCCGCTCCCCTCCTGTCTACGCAGGTGCTCTGCGATCCTCCGCTGCGTGGCTTCACTGTCGATGAGCAGGTTGCCCTTGCCCGAAACACCGAAAGGGTCTTTCAGCAGATATGGCCCTCGTTTCAGAAGGGTAGTTCCCATCACCTCTACTTCCGCAGCGCTGTTTGCCTCCAAGCCCCGGCTTTTCTCGCCGATTCTATTCAGGAGCCTGCTCGAGTATATCTTGGAGTTCACACGTACAACCGTCTCCATGTCCGGTAATGAATTAAACGGTTCGGCAGCATGAAGGTAAGCTTCCGTTTCTGCCGTAATAGCGTACGGCGAAAGAATATGTGCGGCGTCGGAGAACAAAGCCTCATCCGGTGATTGTCTTTGCCGTAAACCGTTAGCGGCATATATGGAAGGGGTTGATTCCGGCAAGACCACACCCTTTGAATAACCGGCAGCGGCAGTCTGCCGCATCCTGTTTGCCGGCAAAAGATCCTGGGTTTGTTTGGCTGCAAGGCTGAACATACACTGTTTGAACACATCCGATCCTGGTAACGATTTATCCTCATCGTTCAAATCAAAGTGATAACGGGAACGAAAAGCAAAACCCAGTCCGTTCAGGTATTCGTGCAGCGCAGGATCAATTTTGCAACGCGTGTGAAGGACGTCGTCCTGTCCGCAAAATGGAAAAAGCAGCTCGTCCATGCATAGGACAATCGATTCTCGTTCCTTATCGGGCATCGCGGGCAGCCGGGCCAGAGCCGGATCCCTCCAGCGGGTTTCAGGATCGAAGGTACCCATCACAATTTTCGGAATCACATGGGGTTCATTGTTTGACATCTTCGTACAAGGGCTGCTCCTGCGATTGGCAGCTTTTGAGGAAAGTGATAAATGTGTCGATCGACTGGAGGTGTTCGTAATCGAATTGGTCATAGTCAATGACCACGTTTAACTGATCTTCGACTTTGAGCATAAACTGGATCATTTGCAGGGAATCGAGGCCTATATCGTTGTTTAGATCCGTTTCGGGGGACAGGCTTTGGCGGAGTTCCGGTTGGTCTTCCTTGATAGAGCACAAAATGTCTACGATTTTATCGTACATGACTACACTCCTTTAAAGGGTTGATTTAAGAGGTACAACCGAATCCTTACGTTTAGAGATTCCATTTGAATACAAACTTCTTAAACGATTCCCTCCTTTTTCCATAGTTACAATTATTATCTGCTCGGTGTTAAAATCTGTCAACAAAAAATATACCATGATTCGATAGAGTGAACCTTGCCGAATGCTGCACGCTGATAAGTATTAAATCAGCCGCATAATCGACGGCTTCCTATGTGTGTACGCTCTCTTGTTCTAGCAAAAAAAGGAGCTGTAAGGTCATCAGCTCCTATCTCTATTTATGCGACAATTACGCCAACAAGTATGCGTTGGGTGCAGCACGATCTCTGGGAAGTTTTTCTATGGATTACGCTAGCAGCTACATCCCTGCTTTTACTTGCTTGTATAAAATGCGGTTCACTTTCTCTGCACTCAGCCACATGAAGATTAGAAATGCCAGCACAACGGAAGGGAATAATCCGATGCTTGTCTGCGAAGCGATAAGTCCAACCATGGGAGGAAGCAACGTGGTCCCCGTATAGGCGACAGCCATTTGATATCCCATAAGTTTCGCCGAATGCTCTTTTCCAAATCGGGCTGGCGTTTCATGAAGAAGACCAGGATATATCGGGGCAAGGCCAAGGCCAATCAGCATAAATCCCAACAGAGAAAAGGATGGAGTAAGAGGCAGCATAAGGATGATCCCCCCTAGTATGGTGATGAGCTGTCCATAGCGGATCAACAGACGATTGGCGACCTTGAGCGTGATAAAACCGGTAATCAATCTTCCTAGCGTAATGCCGCCATAATATAAAGAGATCCATACGGCAGCCGTATCGGCAGAAATATTTTTAGCACCTACAAGGTAACTGGCTCCCCACAACCCCACCGTGGATTCGACCCCACAATAGAATAAAAATGCTGTAAGAGTTGGTTTAACGCCTCTAATTCGAAATATGCTTGTTATTACGGTCTGCTCCTGTTGCCGTGAATCCGTGACGACATTGGATTCATTCTGTGGTTGCTGAAGCTCCCGCATTGCAGCGAGTCGCTTCCATATAGGCAGCGTAATAAGCAAAATGATAACAAGCGAGAATTGAATTACGGATACAGCCGTATATCCGCTCCTCCAGGTGTTGTGATCTGCAATGTAAGAGGACATGATGAGGGGGCCCATTGTTGCCCCTACACCCCAAAAGCAGTGTAACCAGTTCATATGATGCGCCTTGTAGTTCTCAGCAACATAAAGATTCAATGCGGCATCCACGGCACCCGCCCCCAGTCCCAATGGAATGGCCAGAACGACAAACCAGGCCATGGAGGGTGCCATAGAGAAACCAAGCAGCGCTCCTGCAGTTAGGATGCAGCTAAACAGGGTGATTCTCCCCGTCCCTAACCGTTGGATCATGGAGCCGCTTGCCAAACTCGATACGATGGTGCCTCCTGCAATAACCATGGACACGATTCCTGCAGAGCCGACGGAAGACCCAATGTCGGGCCATATCACGGGCCAGGCTGATCCAAGTAAGGAATCGGGTAGTCCCAAACTAATGAAAGCCAGATAAATAATAATCAAAAACCATGTTGCCAAAAGCACACCTTCTCCCAATGTGAATACATCTTTCTCTCCGTTAAATAAAGTAACTTTATAAAGTTTATTTATTTAATATGCAGCAGCATCTTTTCTTTGTCAAGATCCAACCACAGTAACCCCCGAATTTAATTCCGAGGGTTCCGATCAACTGCAAGATCAAGGGTCGGCTCCAATTCTTGCAGGGTTAGCCAGCACATGCCTGCCTCAAAGTCCTCTTGAAATGTCTGCTTCAACACCACTTCAGGATAAGATGGCATGGGGTGATGATGCCGATAAACTTCCCATGCCCGAGTCCAAGCTTCCGCCTCTATTCTGTATTGATAAATCACGATTTTGTCAGGAGCCAGAACGGCATTGACGGTATGTATAATATGACATATGGCATGCACAAACTTCTCCGTTGTCATCTCGCGATTCCAATCCACGCCCATGGGCAAAAATTTGATCTCTCCAGACATGCCGTTCTTTCCTTTAACAATCTTCCCGTCGAGATAAATAGCCATGCCAGGCGGATATTTCATTGGAAAATAGATGCCGAGCATACACTGGTCTTCTTCCAAGCTCTCCTTCATCGAATATCCGCTTATGGCTGCATTCACGTCGTTCTCGACTATAACAGGCAGTCCAAACTGAGATTCAATCTCTTCAATCATGCGAAACCCCGTTAATTCTTGATGACTGCTTACCGTAATTTCTCCATTGACAGCCTGTCCCGGGATACCGATGCCAATGACCTTTATGGAGGGATATAGCTCAACGAAATGCTCAATAATCTCATAAAAACGCTGTCGCTCGAACACTGGCAAAATGTATTCTTCTTTGGCCAACAGGTCATTTTCCAAATTCACCACAGTTGCGGAGATTAGCTCCGCTCCCTGCTTCTCCTTCAAATAAACGACAAGAGCAAGGCTGAAATTATAATTGTATCTATAAGTTAGCGCGGGTCTTCCGCCATTGGATGGAACGGGATCGTCTTCAAACAACTCCCCAAGCTCATACAGCTCCTTGACCAAGGAATTCACCGTAACTACACTCAGCTTGGTCAGCGAGGCCAATTGGGGCTTCGTCGCCGTTTCGACACGCTTCATGACTTTGCGGACATGATTTAAATTGATTTCTTTCATTAAATTAGCGTTTGCTTTTTTCATAGGCCCCCCTGTACACCTGTCTCATCCATAATCGAAGTCATCCTTATAATAAACTACTTTTGCTGTTATTTAAAACGACACGATCCTGCATATACAACAAAAAAAGCCGCAGAAACCATACGGCTTTCATGTTGCTCAAGGCCTTTTGGCATTAATGCGTAGCGGCCTCTTGTTCTTCCGGAAGCGGCATGCCCGCTTCGATCAAACGCTTGTTGCGTGCGAAGAACACAGTAAGGACGAGCATGAACAGTCCGGTACCGACCAGCAGCCATTCGATTTTGACCACGTCGGCAAGCGGTCCGAATATCAGCATCCCGATGGGCATCATGGAAGTCGAAATCATCCCGAAGACACCGAATATACGTCCCAAATAATTTTCGTCCACCTTCTCCTGCAGCATGACGGTGGTCGGCGTATTAAATATGGGCATCGCTACTCCGAACACGGCCATAATGGCTAAGTAAATCCAGAATACAGGGACAATGCCGAGCGCAAAAGTGGATACGGCCATGATGAGGCTGGCAATCGCCATCGTGTACACTTTATTTTTGAAGCCGCCCCATGACGCGATGATCCCTCCTCCTGCCATCATGCCGACGGAAAACGCGATCTCGATTGCCGTCAAGCGCCATACGTCGTCACCGAAGCTGCGGGTAACCTGCAGCGGAGTCAGAAAGGCAGCAGGTGCCATAAGCACAAAGAAAATAGCGAAGAAAATAAAAAAGGATTTTAAAAAGGCATGCTGTTTAATATACGCCAAGCCCTCCTTGAAGTCGTCCAGGTAGCCTGTGCTTTGCGTATCAGAAGCCTTTTTGTGCAGGGGAATTTTGAGAAAGACAAACAAGGTGAAAATTGCGATCGCAGCCGTAACGACGTCGATAAAGAAAATCACCTCGATCGTTGCCATGGTGAGCAAAGCGGCGCTGACGATGGGTGCTACGAACATGGTCAGGGCTTGTAGACTGCCGTTGATGCCGTTAACTTTGGTTAGCTTCTCTTGCGGCACGATTTGAGGCAATATCGCTCCGACCGCGGGTGTCTGAATGCCTGCCCCGAGTGCGCGTACGGCAGAAATGACAAACAGCAGCCAAACCGCTTGGTAGCCAAGCATAAACGTAATGGCCAATATCAGCGTAACCACCGCGATCATAGCATCCGCAATCATAATGAGTGATTTACGGTTGTAGCGGTCCGCCCAAACGCCTGCAAACGGCGACAGCAAAAACGTCGGAATGAATCCGCAAATAATATACAGCGTCATCATGAGGCCTGACTGCGTAGTCAGTGTAATGTACCACATGATGGCATATTGCACCAAGGCAGAACCAAACAGCGACAGTGTCTGGCTGCTTAAGAAGAGAATGATATTCCTCTTCCAATGGATTTTCTTATCATCTACGATTTCTGACATCGTCCCACCCTTTCGTGTATGATCTTAAGCGAATTATACTCATTTTAACTTAAAATGAAATGCGAAATTTCTTCTTAATTGCTCATTTTATCGATTATAATTCGCCTCAATGGATCGGCACGATTGGACAATGGCTTCAGACGGACTGAAACATGCTGTTGCATGAGAGTATCAAGCGCCAATCCCTGGTTGTTATCCATAGCATCTGGAACTTGACGATATCGTCGTTCAGATCCTTCAGGGATTCCAGCTTCTTCTCCTTGGATCAGCTTAGCGCTTCGGTCAGAGTCATGCTCCACGCTTCTTTTACATAGCGATGATGTATGATCGAGGCTTTAACCCTCGTGATTCGATGATTGCGTAACTTCTTTTGAAGCAAAATAAATCGGGTTTGTCACTGCCGCCATCGACAGCCCATCCGCCTGTTCGAAAATCCGCCAAATTTCAGCCCGCAAAAATCTCCTATGCATGGCGTTAACCGTCAGTGTAACGCCTCCTTCCGAGTCAACAGAAGTTTCTTCCTCGAGCCCGCGCTCGCTGTATATTCGGATCAGATCGCCAGCAATCAAACCATTCAGTTGAACGATCACCTCGTGATCAGCATGCTCATAGGGCACTTCATCACCAACTCCGTATTCGCCGCACTGAAGGGTGGCAAATGGGCCGTCAGGCGAATAAGTGATGACGACATGGCCTTCCGCAATGCCGTTCAGCACGCCTTCCACCGTTTTTTCATCGGTCCAGACCCATACGCATGGCATCGCATGTTTTACATGTGAATCCGGTCGATGCACATCGCTTCCCCCTACGGCTACCAGGCGCTTTCCGGTAACGAGCTGCTCCTGCCACCAAGAAAGCGCGCGTCTGTTGTGCTCTCTCCAAGGTCCGTTCCAAATTTCTACCCAGTCGTAATCCACCTCGAAATCCCATTCCCACGGGCAGTTATCGCAGTGCGTATGGTTGAGCACAATCTTGGCTCCCCGTTCGCGGGCGACTCGAAACTTCTCGTGCACATCGGAAATTCCCGATACGCGAAAATCATCCATAGGGCTCGTCACGCCAAGAAAATTACTATGACCATAATTCGTCGTAAACTCCGTACCCGGTATCATCAGTACCGAGGTCCCGCGGGGATACGCAAGGTTTTGACTGTTCGTATTGTGATCGGTCATGGCTATAAAATCGCAGCCCAGACTCTCCATCATGGCCGCGTTCTCTTCCAAGGTATAAGTGCCGTCGCTATGAACGCTATGCGTGTGAAGATCTCCCTTCAGCCAGCGCGATGTCTTGTAGGTAAACTCGATTTGTATCGTGACCGTACAACCCTGAACGGGAACCTTGTATGCGTTATGGAGAATAGCCCAATTTCCTGGAGCCAACCGTCCAGGCAGATATCCTGGAGTCGCTTGATTCAGACCGATGCTAAATTCATGACGTGCCCCTCCGCTCCAGCCTCTTACTCTCTCGGCGTCCCGGATCCCTAGATCAATGACGGCTTTTGCGGCATCACCGCCGTGGGATTCCACCAGATAGCTCACGTGGATTTCTTCGACACGCTCCGGCATTTGGAACGGAACTTCGATATACGTACTTTGTTCCGAATGCTCAATATATCGTTTGAAAGCCGATGTGTTCATTCGCTCGCTTTGTTTGGTCATACGACTGCCTCCTCAATTCTGCTTATTCTTTATTTGCGCCGACAAACATTCCTTTGACAAAATACTTTTGCACATACGGATAGATGACGATCAGCGGAAGAAGGGCAATGACAATCCCTGCCATTCTGACATTGGTCGTAATAAGAAAATTGCTCGAGGTCGAATCGGTATCGACGATGAGCGATTTCAACGCGATCTGCAGCGTATATTTGGACGAGTCATTTATATACAGGAGGGCTGGCGTGAATTGGTTCCAGCGGCTGACAAATTCAAACAGCGTAACTGTTGCCAGCCCTGCTCTCGCAAGCGGCAAGTACATCGTAAAGAAAATCCGAAGATCCCCGGCTCCGTCGATCCGCGCAGATTCCGACATCTCGTAAGGGACGCTCAAAAAGAAATTTCGCATGAGCATGACGCTGAACCCGGATACGAAGCCAGAAAGTATGAGTGAGGACAACGTGTTCAGAAGTCCTAAATCCTGATTCACGATATACAGCGGAATCATGATCGCCTCGCTCGGAATCATCATCGTTAACAGGATCGCGGATAACATCCACCTTTTTCCGGGAAGCCCTTTTTGAATCAGCACATAGCCTGCCATAGAACTTAGGAACACATGACCTACGGTACCGACAACGGTCACAATGACATTGTTCGTAAATGGCAAATAAAGCTTCATGCGGTTCCATACCGTGGAGAATCCCTCCAGGCTGAATTCCTTAGGCCACAGTACGATCCCGGGCTGCATGGAAGCAAAATTTGATGAAAATGCAAGCGCAAGCGTATTTAAAAAAGGAATAACCATGGTTGACACGAGCAGAAGGAGGAACAGAATATTGACCACATCAAACACACGGCCCGGCAAGCTGATTTTATTCGTTGGTTTCATATACCGACTCACCCTTCATCGTAGCGGATCACCGCTCTTGTTACATACGTTAGCGCGAATGTTGCCAAAATCACCAGGAAGCCGGCCGCCGTAGCAGGTCCAACGCTAAATTCCAATATCCCCTTTTGGTAGGTGTACATCATAATGACATCGACTTTATTGGCAATGGCGCCGTTACTCATCACGAATATTTGATCAAACAAACGCAGGATTCCCAACACGTTCAACATAATGACCACTTTCATGGTGGAGCGAAGCATCGGTATGGTTACGAATCGTATCTTTTGCCAGCGACTGGCTCCGTCCATGCTCGCAGCCTCATAAAGCGATGGATTGATGTTTACGATGGCGGCCAGGTACATAATGCAGGTGTATCCCATTTCTTTCCATCCGGAAGTCAGGATCAAGACGAAGCGGGCATAACGGTCCGAAGACAGGAACCCGACCGATTGGCCGCCGAAGAGCTGAATGATTTGGTTCACGATGCCCGTATCCGGAGACAGCAGTAGAATCCACATCCCGCCTACGACCACCCAAGAGAATAAATGAGGTAAATAGACGATCATTTGGGTCATTTTTTTGAACCAGGCGGAAGCCACTTCATTTAAGGAGAGCGCGAGAATCAGCGGCAACACGAAGTTGATGATAAAGCTTCCGGCGCCGATCACGATCGTATTCTGAAAAACTTCCCAAAAAGCCGGATCCTTTAGCACACTCAGATAGTTATCGATGCCGATAAACGGACGATCTCCGATAAGCCGGTAATCTTGAATGCTGATAACAAGTCCCCGGGCAAGCGGATAAAAGGAAAAAATGAGGAAGTAGGCCAGGATAGGAAGCATCATAAAATATAGGGTTTTGTATTTGAATATGGCTTTCACGGAATTTCGCCCCCTTATTAAAAAAATAAAGAAGGGCGCGGCGTCATCACCGCCCCTCCTCTTCATGCTTTAATCGATATGTCCGCCTGCTTTAAGCTCTTCTCGCATTTTCTTTACGGCGTCGGCAGCCGGCATCTCGCCCATGATCGCTTTGAAGGAATATTCATTGATAATCTTCTCGGCATTCGCCCAGTTCGGAGGCGTTAATTCCAAGGAAGCGTATTGATCGACGAGATCCTGCGCTTCCTGGACGCCCGGCAGTTTACCGAAAGGCGGTTCGACGTTGCGGTTATACCAGAAAGGAACGCCATGGTCGGAAGCATGCTCTTTACCGGTTTGGGTCAGTTCGTATTTGCCGTTGGCAACCGTGTAATCCACATACTTTATGCCTAAGCTGCCCAGCGTAATACCTTCCTCGGAATGCCACCATTCAATGAATTCAAAGGCTGTTTTCGGATGCTCCGCATTGACGGGAATAACCCAAACATCCGGATCGCCTCTGCGCAGCATGTGGTTGCCGTTCGCGTCGGCTGCACCAGGCAAGCCCTTCGCTTCGAATTTCGTATTGGGATCTTGCTCGTGGCGCGTATTGTTCAGCATGCCTACCCAAGCATCCCAGTACGTAATCATGCCGACACGGTCGGTCAGGAACAGGTCTCGCATTTTACCGGTGTCGTTCGTGGTAAAGTTCGGATCCAGAATGCCTTCCTCAAAAAGCTTGTTCAGCCATTCATAAACCGGGATGGCCGCATCTGTAGAATATGGAACGTCCAGCTTGCCATCCGCCGTTTCCACATATCGTTGTTTCAAGCCCGCTGCGCTGAAGAACCCCTGCAGCTCATACATGCCGGCCGTGCTGAGTCCGTACGTGTCTTTTTTGCCGTTTCCGTCCGGATCTTGTTCGGTGAACGCTTTAAGGACGTTGTAATAATCGTCCAGCGTTGCAGGCTCCGGCAGGTTTAATTCGTCCAGCCAGTCCTTGCGAACGATCGGCATCGTTCCTCCCTGATACTTGGTGAACACGCCGTAGATCTGGCCATCCTTCGTCTTTACTTGTTCCCACTCATTCGCGGGAATGACGTTTGGATCCGACAGCCTCTTGGAGCCGTTCACTTGATCGGTCAGCGGCGTAAGAATTCCTTGTTCAACGAAGGTGGACATCTTCTCTTTGCTGATTTGCAGCAGGTCGAACTTTTCTCCGGAAGCGATCGCTGCAAGCAGCTTCTGGTCATAGTCAGCAGCCGGCTTGTTCATCGTTACCTTGATGCCGGTTAGACGCTCGATTTCCTGCTCGAACTGCGTATTCTCTTCAGGCGTTTTGCCGCCGATGACCCCCGTCATGATTTTGAGCGTGCGTTCTTCTTTCGATGCAGCTTGCGATGCGGCATTGCTGCCCTCCTGAATGCTGCTGCCTGGACTCGGGGAACAGCCCGCAAGCAGCCCACCGAACAGAGATACGGCCATGATCGCGATCATGATTTTGTTTCGTTTAACCAAGCTAACCACTCCTTATTCGTCATTAGGAAAGAACTTTGCAGGAATCCCTCACTACCAGCTGTGCGGGGATAATGATTTGCCTGTGGACACGTTTATCGCTTATTTTCTCGATCAACAGCTTGGCTGCTTCAGCTCCAAGCGTCTCAGCCGACAACTCCACAGATGTCAGCTTTGGATTCATATCTTGAGCTAAAATCGCATCATTGCTGAGGGCGATGACCGATAGCTGTTCGGGCACCTCAATATCAAGCTCCCTGGCTGCCCTCAGCACGCCAAGAGCTACTCTGTCCGTATCGGTAATGATTGCCGTATAATTCATGTTTCCATAGGTATTCATGATGGACATGTATCCGTATTCCGTACCGTTGGCATGCAGCCTGTGGTTGTAGTACATCACGTACTCTTCGCGCATCGGCAGACCGTACTGGCGATAAGCTTCCAATAAGCCATGTTTTCGATCATAGGACACAGTCATATCGGAGGCTGCATTCAGGAAGAGGATGGATTGATGTCCTCCTTGAAGCAAATAATCTCCTACCTGATGAGCCACGTTCGTGTTGTTGTTATCCACGTAGCTGATCGAATCGTCATATGGATCCGAGCGCCCCACCAGCACTAGGGGTGTGCCCATCATCAGATACCGTTGGATACGTAAATCATTCTTTCGCGGGTTGAGCAGAATGACCCCATCGACAGGATCCTGCGAATACATCGTAGGATCATCGTGCTCGGGCAAAGTGTCGAGCACTAAGCGGTAGCCCTGCTTGGAGCATTCTTTGATGACACCGTTAATCAACTGAGTATCGAAAGCCGTCATCGTCCCATCAGGCGGGAGAGGGATCTTGAGGCCGATGCTCATCGTCCTCTTGATCGCGAGGCTTCGGGCCAGATGATTCGGGAAATATCCCAGCTCTTGGGCTACCTCTAGTACCCGCTCCGTCACTTGCTGGCTGATCGGCCTTTTTTTGCTGAACACACTGGATACGGTCCCTTTGGATACTCCAGCCCTTCTGGCAACGTCATCAATGGTAGCCATCTATGGTTGTTCCTTTCTCTAGCAAATTCTCATTATCTGCTGGATCATTAAACCGGTTTAATAACCCTACGCCATTGATTGTAAAAAAGAATAATTTAATAGAATGCAGGTTTTTGTTAATTAAAAATTAAAATCTCTGCACCAACTTGATGAGGGATGCTGCTCTCGTTTTCCCGACAAACCAAAAAAAGCCACCTATTAGGCGACTTTCTACGCATGTATATTCATGTAAAACCAACCCCTATCGTATCCGGGTTTCCATATTAGGTGATTTCTCCCCGATCGAGCTCTAGGCTCGTTTTGAACGCATCGCCTTACATTGAGTTATGCCTTTATCGTTCATGAGTTTTACGTACTCCTCTGACTCTACGGCATAAATCGCGACTTTCCCTTGAGGGTCATGATGAATACCCCAGCCATTGCGTTTGCCCAGGGACGAGGTTCGGAGACAAGGCTGCCCTTTGGAGAAAAACTTCTCGCGAGCTGCTGCTCTTTCCTGCTCCGAGATTTGATTGCGCTCCGCAAACACTTCGTATAACACATCCTCTTGCGTGTAGCGGTAAGGGTGGTTCGACAGCATCTCATACTGAATTACCGGGATGGTCCTCGACTCGCCTTTCGCTTTCGGAACGATTGCCGCGCTGACAGGGCAGTCTTCGGCAACTTGAATAAAGGTGTCGTAATAATTCATATCTTTCATATGTAAGAGTTACCTCCCATTCATGTTGGTTCTCTCGTGCTAACTTTCCCTTAGCAACATCATATCCTCATTTTGTTTGGAGCGATAGTCCTTAGGGATTCGCATCGGTATATAGCGGTACGCATCGGTCACATCGATTATTTTCGGTTGGCATCGGTTTACAGCGGTTCGCATCAGGTCACATTGGTTTGTATCGGGTCGCATCAGGTCTCGTGCCTAATTATGAGTAAGAAGCTATTATACTAACTCCGTCCGGACCATGGTTCCGCTATTTGCGTCCAAAGGTGCTAAATATAAGATTAAGCGGACACAGGTTCCGCTATTACCGGTATATCGCCGCAAAAACAGAAATAAAAACGAGAATAACGGATTCTGTGTCCGCTAAGACATGAAATTGGTGAATTTGTTGGGAAATAGCGGACCTCCTGTCCGCATACATCAGTGCACCTGCCTATTTTTACTTCCAATTTGAAAATAGGGCTATTGTTAATTGGGCTCTTATTATCGCTGCCACAGTTGATCCTTTAGAAGAACCCGATGTATTTATCCATATAAACCATCTTATTCATATAACCATCTTATCCTTAAACTTCTTCGTATCCATCACTTTGGTGGAGTATTCTATTGCATGTATTTTCCCCTTGATATGGAAAATAAAATCCTAAACGACTGGAAGAAACAGCAGGGACCTGTCGATTGACGGGTCCCTGCTGCTTCTGTGCATTCCTGCATCTCGCGAGAAAACTAAACCTTTTCCAGAAGAAAGTATGGTTACGTTCTCTATTCGCTTATGCCAGGTCTAGCTTCGTTTCTAGTCCATATTCACCTGCCAGGTTAATGCTTCGTATCGAGTCCATAACCGCTTACTCCAGGTCCAGCTTCGAATCCAGTCTATATTCACCTATGTCAGTTCTGTGCTTCGAATCCTGTCCAAATCCACCTAGGCCAGGTTTATGCGTCGTATCGCTTCCATATTCACTTTCGGTTTGCGCTCGATCGTCAGCAAGCCGTTCACTTCCTGTTGAACGTCCGTAATTTGCGTATAGCAGAATCCGCTCACGTATGGCAAATTTTTAATCGCTTGCGTAATTCCTTCGTATCGCTTCAAAAATTCGTCCTCGTTACGAACCTGATTGCCGTAGCCCCAACCCTCTTCGCTTGTAAAGGCGATGCCGCCGTATTCGCTGATGATCACAGGCTGGCCTCGATAGCCATACCCCTGCGCGAATGGATAACGATGCGTGTTATGCGCGAATTTGTTGCCTAACAGCGCGTCTTTGTCCCGATATCGCTCTTCCAGCATAGCGCCTATCTCTTCATAATCGTGGAGTGTTATGATGTCCGAAATCGTATGTTCCCAGCCGTCGTTCACGATGACCGGCCGCATCTGGTCGAATGCCTTGGTCAAGTGATAGATCGATTCCGTAAATTGCTGCTGCTTGCGGTCGGTGGCGATGTCAGTTATCCCCCAGGACTCGTTGAACGGCACCCATGCAATGATGGAAGGATGATTGTAATACTGCCTGACGACAGCCATCCACTCATTCGTGAATCGCTCAACCGCATCGTCCCTGAATTCGTAGGTTGATGGCATCTCCGACCATACCAGCAGCCCTTTGCGGTCGCACCAATATAAGTACCGGGGATCCTCCAGCTTCTGATGCTTGCGCACACCGTTAAAGCCAAGGGCCAGCGTTTTGTCGATGTCCTCCAGCATCGCTTCCTCCGATGGAGGCGTCAAATGCGTATCGTTCCAATAGCCCTGGTCCAGCAGCAGTCTCTGATAGATCGGTGTATGATTCAGTATGACCTGATCGCCTACGATCCGGATGCTCCGTATGCCGAAATAAGAATAGGCCGTGTCGATCGGCTTTCCGTGTTGCTTCAAGATCATCTCGACGTCGTATAAATTCGGATGGTTCGGATGCCACGGCTTGATCTTCCACTCGCCCACGGCCTCGTTAACAACGCTCACGTCAATGGCGACGGTGCCGCGCTCTACGCTCGTTTCCGTTGATCGGATCAGCTTACCGTCAAACCGGATGATGGTCTGCAGGGTCAATCCCTCGTAGTCCTGCCCTACGTTGCCCAGTTCATAACAGAAATTGGCCGACCCGCGTTCCAGCTCCGGCGTTATTTTTACCCGGTTAATATGAATCGGATTCACGTACTCGATCCATACTGTCTGCCATATCCCCGTCGTCTGCACGTACCAGCAGCCGAAGTTGTCCTTCATCCACCGCTGCTTGCCGCGCGGTTGGGTACAGCTGCTGCTGTCCACGGCCCTAACGGTAATCCTGTTCTCCAGGCCGACCTCAACCGCATCGGTAATGTCGAAGGAAAAGGCTGCGTATCCACCCTCATGCGTGCCGACTTTGTTTCCGTTGACCCACAGGGTCGCCGAGTAATCGACCGCTTGAAAATGCAGCAGGATACGTTTGCCTGCTTCCTTGGCAGGTATGGCAACCATCCGCTCATACCATACGCAGGGATGGAATGATTCGTCCGCAATGCCGCTTGCTTTTGTCTCAAACGCGAAGGGGACCGTAATTTTGCGGTCGGCATCAAGACGGTCGTACCACTTGCCGCTTTCCCCTTCCCATGCATCGTCAAAACGGAAATCCCATTCCCCGTTCAGATTTTCCCAGTTTTCACGCACGAATTGCGGGCGAGGGTAGTCTTTAATATATTTGTGCGAGCTAGACATTATGTTCCACTCTCCATCTTCTGTTAGTTTATCGTTTCTATTTCGTATCCATGGATTCCACCGTTAAGTCGCCGAGCTCGATCTGTTCCGCATGAACCGATCGGAGGCCTACTCTCCCCTGCATGAATGCCCGGGGATCATCATAGGTCAGGACCGGCTCTTCCCCGTCCTGCACATATACGCGAATCGTGCCTCGTACCGCTTCAATTCGCAAGCTTGCCGGCTCGTTTGCTTCAAGCGAAACCTTGACGCTGTGCAGCAATTCGGAATCGTAGTTATGTTTGTACAGCTCAAGCTTCGTAGCGCTGACTGCAAGGAAATATCCCATCAGCGAATCGCTCACTTGATCCCGGAAATCCGACTCGTTAGTCACTCGAAAGAGCACGCCCGCCTGACCGGACGGATCGTCGCCCAGTTTGACGGTCGTTCGGATGCGATAATCGGTCCAAAGGGCGCTTCCTCCATACATCTTGGCATCGGAATCGGCTGCGCCGGCATACCCGCCTTCCGTTTCGATCCATTGGCCGTAAACATCCTCGGAGCTTGTTTGTTCCAGAAGATGCTCCAACTTGAACGGTTGCATGTCGACCAGTTCGAAGTCCATCGTTTTCCATTCCATCGTATGGTCGCTGTCCAATTGAATGGCAAGGCTATGTAATCCTTTTTCGAGCTTTAGAGACCCAACCCGAATTTTAACCCAAGGTTCGCTGCCGCTACCCGAGTAATGGCTGCCGTCAATTTTATAGTTGTCGACCTTCTTATCGTCCACGAGCAGCTTGAAGGATGTCGGCCCCATTCCGGCCTTGACCGTCAGGTCGAGCGCATACGTTCCGAATTCCGACACGTTCACGGCATAACGCAACCAGTCGCCTTTTTCCGTCAGCGAAGCCGAATAGCTTCCATCCTCTGCCATCTTAATCGCCGTACCGTCCGAACCGCGCCATGCGCCTGCTTCCGATGGATGGCGGACCGAGAAGCCTCTGCCTTCACCGCTTAAGTAGTGTACGGCTTCCATGCTGCCGGGAAGCGGTTTGGCCGTTTCGAAGTCGCTGCTGCCGGAGGCGTGATTCGAGAATGCCGTATACGAAAAGCTCGGCTCGCCGGTTTGGTATCGATAACCGATTTTACCTGGTCCGAACGGTACCGCCGATTGATCCAGCTTCAGAACGCCGTCCAGGTAAACCCGCAGCCGATCTTCTCCGCGCTCGACGCGAATCGTGTGCAGCTTGGACCAATCCGTATCTGTGGGAAGCTCCACCGTGGCAAGCACCTTGCGGCTGCCGTCCTGCATTCTGCCTAAGGATAACCCGTTTTGCTCCGGATCGATTTCGGCGAACCCGTATTGATTCGCGTCCTGATACGCAAACAACGCGGCGACGTGGGCCTTCGAGGGAACCAAGTTATATTCGGCAGTAAAGATTCCATCCGTGCTCACCTTGCTAATGATTTGTGCACTTCCTCCAGAATCTGATGCTTCCCAACGGCTTTGATCGATGGCCTCTGCGTCCAGCCTATCAGCAAAGACCGGCCCTCCCGGGACGGGCTGATCGTAATTCGTAGGCCCCAGAATCTCCATCTTGTCTCCGTTGAATACAAGCCGGTCGATGTTCATCCGACGTACGGGCGGGCCTTCCTGGGATCTTCCCGTCAAGTTATGATACACAAGATAATAGGAATCCAGATCGGGCCCCATTACCGTCGAGCTGTGGCCAAGCCCGTAAAAGTCCGGCTTAGTGCTGATGACGAGCGGGTTGTTGGCCGGAATACTGTACGGGCCAAGCGCCGAATCATGCGACACGGCATAATGAATGCGGTAACCTTTGCTGAACACATGATTGCCAGTATAGGTCATATAATAGGTTCCGTTGCGTTTGATGATCATGGACCCTTCCGTCCAATGTCCCAGATAGGGCCCTGGGATCGTCTGTCCTACACCGAAATCGGCCGGTCCGTTCATCGGAACGCCGACAATGCCCGACGAACCTGCATGCGTAAACAGCCAGGAGCCGTCTTCGTCGATAAACACCGAGCCGTCAATGCTCATCCCAACGTTGTCCGAGATCCGTTCGAACGGGCCTGTCGGCGATTCGCTGCGAAACACATAATGCCCCTTTCCTGCCGGAGACGTGTAGAGATAGAACCAGCCGTTCCAGTAAATCACTTCAGGTGCGTAGGCGCCGGTCGATACGGGATCCTCCGTCACCAGCCCCGCATACCTCCAATCAACCAGATTGTCCGATGTCCACGCCTTGATGCCCGTCCGGTGATCCTTTGTACTGACATACAGATAATAGCGGCCGTCATGCCGCAGTATATACGGGTCCCCGTTGCCGTAATCCTCCCATTCTTCCTCTAGGGAAGGAAAAGGATTGGCGTACATCTTTTCATTGTAAATGTCCAAATCGACCGCCTCCGGTTTCGTTCTTGAGTCGCATCCCGACAATGCCAATCCGGCCGCTAATCCTAACATACCAAGACAACAAACGATCTTCGACAGGCGCGGCATACTTATTGGCATGTGCCTCACCCCTTGATTCCGCTGATTGCCATCGACTCGATAAAGTATCGTTGGCAGAAAAAGAACACAATGATCACCGGCACCATGGCGATGATAGCGGCCGCCATGATCATCGGATAATCCGACTGGCCAATGTACATCGCCTGCATGGAAGCGATCAGCACTTGAATCGTTTGCTTCTCGGGCGTATGCAGGTAAATCAGCGGACCGAGAAAATCGTTCCAGATGCCCATAAAGCCAAGGGCGGCTTGGGCGGCGAGCGCGGGCTTCATGATCGGCAGCGCGATCTTGAAGAAAATGCCCGGAAAGCTGCAGCCGTCGATCTTCGCCGCTTCGATCAATTCCGTTGGCATCGCGCTTTGCAAATATTGGCGGATGAAAAAGATGACAACGATGTTGCCGAACAGGCCAGGTATAATGAGCGGCAGCAGTGTATCCACCCAATCCAGCCTGGAGAATCCGATATATTGCGGTATCATAACGACCGAATACGGAATCATCATCGTCCCGAGCAAACCCATGAACAGCATGCCTTTGTAAGGAAATTCGAATTTGCCAAAGGCATAGGCCGACATCGCGGATATCAGCATCCCGATCGTCAGGACGATCACCACGATGATCAAGCTGTTCATAAATCCATGCAGCAAGGGCGACTCCAGCCAAACCTTCGCATAGTTGTCGAACGTAAACGGATCGGGAATCCATTGTGGAGGAATCTCAAATACGTTTCGCCGATCCTTTAACGAGGTCGATATGGTCCATATGAACGGTGCGACCATAAAGATCGAACCGCATAACAACAGCAGCAGCGACCAGAGGTCCGTCATTTTTTCCCGTTTCACAGATTTCCCCCCTAGTCTTGGTAAACCCATCGATTGGAAAGTTTAAATTGAATGAGCGTGACGATAAAGATGAGAATGCCCAGTACCCAGGCCACCGCGCTGGCATAGCCCATGTTGAAGTACTCGAACGCGTGCTGGAAAATGTAGTAGACGACCGTAGCCCCGCTGTATTCCGGTCCGCCATCCACCGCAAGCACGTAAATCTGGCTGAATGACTGGAACGCACCGATGATGCCCATAACGATGACAAAAAAATGAATAGGCGTGAGCAGCGGGATCGTAATTCGCGTCAGCTTGTGCCACGCACCAGCGCCATCGATTTCCGCAGCCTCATAATACGTCGAGGAGATCGATTGCAATCCTGCAAGATACAGCACCATGTTCCCGCCGATGCCGCTCCACAGCCCGATCAGGATGAGCGAAGGCTTCACCCACTCCGGCTTGCCCAGCCAGTTAGGCCCGCTAATGCCGAACGTTTCCCACAGAAAGTTGTTGAGCAACCCGTAATCCTGATTCAATATCCACTGCCACAGCAGGGATACCGCGATAATCGGCGATATGACCGGAAGATAATAAATGGTGCGCATGAACGAGATGCCGGCGAATTTGCGGTTCATCAAAATAGCCAGCAGCATCGACAGTATCATGCCGAGCGGAATGCCAATCATCAAATAGACCGTATTGTACAACGATTTGTACACTTTCTCGTCTTTCAGTAGATCCTTATAGTTTGCGAGCCCCGTCCACTGCGGATCGGTAAGCATATCCCATTTGTGAAAGCTGATATAGATCGAGAACAAGATCGGCACAAGGCCGAACAAAAGAAACCCGAGAACCGGCGGAGCGACAAACAGATACAACCATGCCAGTTCTCTTCTGCGATACCCGCCTAGCTTGGTACCCATATTCATTCCACCTTCGCCTGTATTTCGTTATGACAGGATGTCCGTTCGGCGGGGGGCGCCGATATGAATGATTGACGCCACCTGCCTTGCGGCATTATTTATTGCCTTTGTCGTACAGCTCCTGCATCTTCGGCTGGATCTGGGCCGTAAAGTCTTTCGCCGACATCTCACCGTTCCATACTTTGCTCGCGTTCTGGTTGAACATATCCATCCATTGTGTATCCTTAGAGAAAGCTACCACGTCCGGACGTCCGTAATCTTGGATAATATCGAGGAATACTTGACGTGTCTGCGGTCCTTTGTCCATTTCCTTAAATTCGCCTTCCGCCATGTCGATCAGGTTAGGAACCGCTTGGCCGAGCTGATAGTTTTCGCGCTGCCCTTGCTCATCCAATGACAGGAAGGCCGCCAAGTCGAACGCTTCCTGCGGGTGCTTGGATTTCGCTGATACGGCAAATCCCATTGAGCCGAGCCAGGTCGCCGTTTCTCCCGTATTCGGGCTTGCCGGCCATGCCGCAATGTCCCAGCCAAAAGGCAGCTCCCAGAATGCAGGCTGATCCCAAGGACCCATCGCAAACATCGCCAGCTGGCCGTTAATAAAGCGGGTATATGCATTCATCGCTTGCTCGGCTTCCTGATTCGGGCTGACCTTATGCTTCAGGTTCAGGTCAGCAACAAATTGCATCGCCTCATAAAATTCGGGCTCGTTCACCTTTACCGTGCCGGTGGCGTAATCGATATATTCACCGCCGTTGCCCCACACCGCCGATTCCAGGCTGTAAGCGCCTACACCATATTGATCGGGCTTTCCGTCGCCGTTATCGTCGACCGTCAGCTTTTGGGCTGCTTCCAACATGTCGTCCCAGGTCCATTCCCCTGCCGTTGCGGAAGGGTATGGCACCCCCGCTTCGTCAAACAAATCCTTGTTATAGACAAATGACCATGGTCCTACGTCCTTCGGCAGTCCGTACACATCTCCGGCGCCGACCTTGCTGCCGTCAAAGCGGTAGCGGTCCATCGCCTGCTTCCATACGTTATCGGGATTAAACAATGAGGTCTTATCCAGATAGGACTGAATGTTGAGAAGCGTTCCGGCCTCCGCGAAGCGATAGAATTCAGGGCCTCCGACGTAGAATACGTCCGGAACCTTGCCGGAGCTGATCAGCGTCGTCATCTTCTGTGAGTATTCGCCTGGCGGCACCGAAGTGTATTTAACGGTGACGTGCGGATTCTTCTCCTCGAAGGAAGCGATCAGCTTTTCAAAAATCTTTTTTTCGTTCGGATTGCCGTGGCCCATAAACTCAATCGTCACAGGTTCTTTAGGGTCCTGCCCGGCGGATGCTTCACTGCCTGGTGACGAAGTGTCCGGGGTGGTTGGTGCAGCCCCGTCATTTGGTCCATTGCCGCCGCTGCAAGCGGTTAACGCGAACATCAGCAGCAGCATGATCATGCCTGCGAATTTGTTCTTCGATTTCATGCGATTCCCCTCTTCTTTAAAAGATGTGGTGTAAGCGCTTTACGAAATCATAGTAACTTATAATAATATAATTTCATATACTATATTTAGTATAAAATTAGGACTGCCCTCTCTTTTTCGATCCTTCCCCTTATTCTTTCACCAGCATGACCGGCACCACGATTCTTCTCGCTTCAAAAGCCCCTTCGATCTGCTCAATTAGCAGCTCTACGGTCAACCGGCACATCTCCGCCTCGTTTTGGCGGATATACGGCACATTCGGCAGATCCGGCGGATCGAACGTGATCAGCTCCAGTTCGTCCGGCACCAGTCTACGCGATGCAACTGCCGCTTTATAGGCATTTCTGCACAGCTCCGTATTGACCGTAATGATGCCGGTAATATGGGGATTGTCATCTATAAACGCCCTGATGTGTTCGACGGATTGACCCGATGCGATCTCATCCAGCGGGAGGAGACACCATAAGCTTTTGTTGATCGACAATCCATGCTCCAAAAATGCCTGCTCAAACCCTTGGGCCCTCTCGTCCGTCACCGTATTCGTAATTTCGGGAGAGATGAACGCGATAGACGAATGGCCTTTGTTAAGCAAATGCTCAACGGCTTCCCTTGTGCCGTTTACGTTATCCGAGCTTACACTGTACGTCTTGATCTCCTTTAAGAACCGGTCGATCAGAACGAAGGGGAAACGGTCCAGCGAGAGCCTCAGAATCGAATCGTTGTAGGTCTCGTTTTCAACCGGAAAAATGATCATGCCATCCACCCCTTGCTTGAGAAAGGACGAGATGACCTTGGATTCCTCGAGCTGGGATTCGCGCGTAATCCTCAGCATCACTTCATAGCCTGCGGCAGACGCATATTTCTCGATGTTATCCAAAAAACGCTGGTCCACTTTCGTTTTCATCGTCGGCAGCACTAACCCGATCCGCCCGCTTTTACCCGGACCTGCCGTCCATTCTCCCAACTGATCAATCGCCGTGGCGTGCTCCGGCCTGCTCATGACAAAGGTGCCCTTGCCCTGAATCCGGACGAGCAAGCCTTCCTCCATCAGTCCAACAAGCGCATTTTTGCTTGTAATTTGACTGACGCGGTAACGTTCGGACAGTTCCTTCTCCGAAGGGACCCGGTCGCCTTCCCGCAGCTTGCCGATGGCAATCAGCCGCTTGATATCTTCCTGAATTTTTTTGTATAGCGGCAGAGATTTCAATGCCCATCACAACCTTTATGATTTAAATAGTATATTTAGTATATTATTATAATATAACTTGGCATTTGTAAATGATTAAAACATCAATCGAGAGGAATCCGAAGGAGACTGACTGCTCTTAGCTGAAGTTTTTAGACGCATATCACAGCAGGAATTTCGAAAGGCAATCCTTCTTTATGATAAGAAAAACCTCTATCGAAGCACTCTCTCAGATGACAGACCGCCTATATAGGATGTTTTTCTTGCGATAGGAGGAAGGCCCAAGCTTCGAATTCTATACTCTCTGATATCTTCAAAAAAAACGGTCTGAACTAAGTTCAGACCGTTTCTTGGCGGGCCATTTCATTGAATCTTAAATTGTACTAGGTGAAGTCGAGATCATTCCGGCCATATCCACTGGACTGGTACGACTTCACGCCTTGGCTCGTGCGTACCGGACAATTGTTCCGACAGCAAATCGACGACACGCCGACTTACTTCATCCAATTGCTGACGGATGAAAGGAATGCCATCGAGATCCGGATCGTCAAACGCGGCCAGCTGAGGTTCGTTCCCCGCCCCCTTCCAAATCTCCCGAATGGCATAATGGGCATAGCGGGCCAATTCCGCGTTAACGGCAAAGACGGCCGTGATATCACGCTGATCGCTCAGGAAACGAACGATCTCCCGTTGTCCGTTCCCCTCTGCTATGGTCTCCAAATCCAGCATGCACCACAGTGTCTTGTCTATAGGCAAGCCTTGTTCCATGAAAGCGGCCTCGAAGCCTTTGGCTCTTTCGTCCGTAACCGAATTTGTAATTTCCGGTGACAGGAAGGCAATGCGCATGTGCCCAGCAGCAAGCAAACTGGATATAGCTTCCCGAACGCCTGCATAATTGTCTGAGCTGACGCTGTACGCCTTGATCTCTTTCAAGAAACGGTCAACAAGCACCAAGGGAACCCGGTCGAGCGACAAGCGCAGAATAGCGTTATTGTAGCTTTCCTGCTCGACAGGGAAAATAATGAACCCGTCGACTCCTCGTTCCTGGAACTGCTTGATCGCTCGGTATTCTTCCTCTTGTGATTCGCGTGTAATGCGGATCAACAGATCGTATCCCCTATCCGCACAATAGCGTTCCAGACCGTCCAGCAGCTGCTGGTCGATCTTGGTTTTCATCGTCGGCACAATAATCGCGATCGTCTTTTTTGTACCCGACTGAAGATGCGGCTCTTCCGGAATAACCAGCTCCCGAACGAAGGTGCCCTTTCCCCGATATCGCACTAACAAGCCTTCCTCCACCAAACCATTGAGCGCGTTCTTGGATGTAATCTGGCTTACACCGTACCGCTGGGCCAAATCCTTCTCCGAAGGTATCAAGGCGCCTGCTTGCAGCTCTCCGTTCTGAATGCGCTGTCGTATATCGTTCTGAATGCGTTTATATAACGGTTGCTCCATGTCTGACCTCTCTTTTTACGTCAGTCCCAACTGAAAAATAATATATATTTAGTATATCTTAAATGATATTACTTACGATACAATCCATTTTAGAAAGCGCTTTCTAATTCGGGTTGGGAGGTTAATTGCATATGAAACGGAACACAGGCTTCTGGAAGAAACCACTTTCGTTCGTCATTATGCTTGCACTTGCTCTAACGGCAATTCCATTGTCGCCGGTTCATGCCGCTTCGTCAGGCATGGCATGGGCTTCGCAGCAGATTGCCATCTATACGCCGCCATCGGGAGGCATATGGTACCCAAGGCTGCTCAAGATCACGCCAAGCGAGTGGCTCGTATCCTTCGACACCAACGCTGGCGGTGGCAACACGCGCATTGTGGTCTCCAGAACGCAGGACGGCGGCTATACATGGAGCGCTCCGGTCACAGCTGTCTCAAGCACCGCTGGCAATGTGGGGAACGGTCAAATGTTAAGGCTGCCGAGCGGGGAAATCTGGTTAGCCTATCGGCAGGTCGTTCAGAATGGTTCGACCTATGAGATCCAGCTTAATGTCCGGCGAAGTCTCGACGGTGGTCACACCTGGAGCGATTTACCGGGCGGATTGATCGGGAGTTCAACGGCCTCCAGCTTTAAAGGTTTGTGGGAGCCGCATTTGGACATGATCAACGGCACGATTGCCGTGCTTTATGCGGACGACAGTCCGGCAGCGGTCGGAACGACCGGCCTGCAAAATTTGTATATGAAGACATGGAACGGAAGCGGCTGGGGCAGCCGGATCACGGTCAGTGACGGAGTTGCCGCCGGCTCCCGCGACGGCATGCCGGTCATCACGCGAATGAACGACGGGCGGTATATAACCGTTTTCGAAGCCTCGGACGTTGCCGGCCACCCTTTTGTCATCAAATATAAAATTTCGCCGGACGGCTTCAACTGGTCGGTTCCCCGTCAAACGATGTACGTGCCCAGCGGGACTGGTAAAAAAGCGGGCGCTCCGTTCGTCATAAAGCTCGCCGACGGTCGTCTTATGGCTGCATTCCAAACAGATGAAAGCAGCGCCAACACGGGAGATCCTTACTCATCGATGTTTACGATAATCAGCTCCGATAACGGCGCGTCATGGCAGTACAAAACCAACGTGTTTCCGGTATCCGATACGAAATCCTCCAACTGGAATGCGCTAATGGCCGTTGATTCCACACGTGTTGCAGCCGTCACCAGCGCAACTTATCCGACAAACGGCATCTATCTGCGCTTCGGGCATACCGTGACACCGCCGCAAACCAATCTGGTTAACAATCCCGGCTTTGAAACAGCCAATGTGGCGGGCTGGACTACGTACGGCGATGATTACCCGAATCGGATTCTTATTCATGGAGCCAATGACGCCGTTGGACTTCCCGCTGCCGAAGGCTCATACTTTGTCGGTCTTGCGGGCACAAGCGGACCTTCGACCGCATATATCGGACAGACGATTAGCGGTCTCGATAACGGCACGTATACGATGCGAGCACGCATGCGCAGCAGCGGGGGCCAGAACAGCTGTGTCATGGAGGCGAAGGACTATGGAGACAGCATGCTTCAAACCGGGTGTCCGGTGACGACGGCGTGGACGCCTGTCACGATATCCAATATTCAAGTGACAAGCGGAAAGGCAACGATCGGATTTTACGTATCCAACTCGTCCTCTTCCCAATGGGCGGATATCGATCAGGTCGAGTTCTTCCGAAATTAACAGGAGTATAACCTCCGGCTAAAATCAATCATCTAAATGAAATGAATCCATTTAACTAGGGCCGTCCATAAGTCATCATAGATGACAGTGGACGGCCCCTGCTCATTATAGTCAGCTAATAAATCTCCTTCATGCCCTATGTCAATATTCGTCGTACGAATGATCATCCCTTGATCTCGCTGGCTTACATCTCTCCATACATGGCTTCCGACACAAGAAATGCTGTACCGTCGTATTCGTACCGCAGCCGGACCGCGACAGGGAATTCGCCAGGCGAAACCTGTATCGGCACCGATGCATATAAGATGCCTCCCTCAACGTAATACCTAACCATGTTGCCAAGCGCGGGCTGATCCAGCCAAAATCCCGCGTCTTCCTCCATATATTCAAATGTGCGAGTTACCCCGTCCAGCGTGAATTGAAAGATCCGTTTTCCCGCTTCTGCTGTCGCACTATAGCTAAGTCTGGATTTTACCGCAAGCACCGGATCGGCTGACATCACTTGTCTAAAATTTTCTGGAAGAAGTTTCAACTCCGATTCTCTAATGCTGGTACCGTAGCCGGTTGTCAAAATGATTGCAAGGACTTCCTCCTTGTTGTTCTTTGCAGGCAGTATAGCAACGTCCGGATAGTAGGTTTCGTTGCTCACATTCTTCCAATCATGAAAGGTGTGTTCCATGTCGCCATACTGAACGTGGATGGAGCGGATCATCCCTTCTTTTTGGATCAGAGTTCCGGTTATCTTCAGGCCCATCTCCGGATCCTCCTTTAATATTACGGTTTTCCCCTGTTCGTCTCCAGCCTTGATTTCATTCATAGGCGCTCCTGTTTCGTCTATGTCGATTTGCTCAATAAGCGAGATATTATGTGAATCGTTACGGATGGTAACGTCTATCGTTTCCTCATACGTCATCGGAATCGAATCCCGCAGCAGCAGACGAAGTTGATATACGGTTTGTGCTTCTTCTGCGTTCATCTCCTTTACGTAAACTTCATACACCCAGGGGCTGGACACATCATAGCGGTCAAGCGGCCATTTCACCTCGGAATGCTCCCATATGTCAGGTGATGGTCCGCCCCAGATACCTAGCTCTCGCTGCAAGAGTGCTGCAGCCAGTGTCACAATCGTACGGTCGTTAGCCTGTTTGACCTCATTTTTCGCAAGGTTCCACCAATCATAGTCGCCTCCAGCTCCAAGTAAGAAGCTGGATTCAAACGTACCTCCCCCCTGTGTAACTGGATTACCTGGACTTGGAGCTACCGGATGGGGAGTAGATGGGGCCTGTTTTCCGAACCAGATTCCAACGCCAAGCACAAGCAGCAAAGCTGGAACCATAACCACTGCGGCTCGGCTCCATCCACTTCGGGATCGACTTTTTTCAACAACCTTCAGGCGTTTATCCACGGCCTTCATCATGTCGGCCCCAAAACGCCGATTCTTAAAAGGGGGCCTTGCCAGTCTCCGGTTCCAATCCGGCTTCCATTCATTCATCGTCGTTCGCTCCTTCCGAATCTGGCGGCAACCTTCTTTTTGGCTCTGTAAATTCTAGACTTTACCGTCCCTGGCGAAAGACCGGTAATGCCGGATATTTCCTCTATCGATAGCTGATGATGCACACTCAAAACGAGGGGGTCTCGAAATTTACCGGGCAGCTTTAGAACCTCCTTCCACAGCTCATCCGCTTCCTCCCGTTTCAAATACTCCGCCTCGGCGGATGGCGTAGACACCGTCCCGTTCAGTCCAACACCCGGCGAACGATCGCCGATCAGCACCACTCTGCGCAAAAACGCTCGTTTCAGATAGGAAAGCGCAGTGTTTCGAGTAATTTTGAGCAGCCCGGTTTTGACGGAAGCCTCCCCGCGAAAGAAGGCAACCTTTTGATAAGCTTTGATAAACACATCCTGCGCGACATCGTCTGCTGTATATGTATTTCTGGTGATCACGTAAGCATAATTCCAGACATCCTCACCGTAGAATTCCATCAGCGTCCGTATGTCCGATATATTCAGTTCCGCAGAATGCTGCATCTGCATCTCCCTCAAGCTGTTCGCCCCCTTACCAAAACAGACTCCTTAAGGTCGATGAAAGTTCCCGAATTCAAATGAATATTATCCGGCGTTTCATAATGAATGACTGTCACGTTAACCGATTCTCCTCGTGAACTAAAAAAGACACCTGTTAAGGTGTCCCTCTGTTTATTTTGCTCAATCTGTTCAGACCTGCTTATCTGCGGCGATCAATAAGAAAATGGGGCGTCGGTATGCGTCATGCCATTCCGGATCCTGAATCTGCTCTTGTTCTGGTTTAAGTTCTGACATTTCCCTAAACCGGAATCCTGTTTTCACTAACGCATTTATCTGTGTGGCTACATTCCGATGGTACTTGGTAACATCATGATCAAGAAATCTAGCTTGGCGTGCTCCTTCCTCATGATAGTGATCCAAAGGCCAATGCAGCTTCTTCCCGTCCGGGCTATAATACCAATCTTGTTCGGCCACAGCAGTAAACACGGGATGTTCAACTGAAAAGACAAACGAACCTCCAACCGTTAGACTCTGATGCACCTTTTTACAGATATCCTCGAAATCACGAATGTAATGAAGTGCAAGCGAACTAATCACAACATCAAACTCGTTAACGGGGTAGTCATAGTCCTCTATTGCGGACTGCACATATTCTATATTCGTGTCATCGGTCATCAATCTTGCCCTCTCCAGCATGTTTCTTGAGATATCCACCCCGACCACAGACCTCGCATGCTGTTCTCTTACGTACCTGCAGTGCCACCCGAATCCGCAGCCGAGATCAAGCACCTTTTTATCACTAAGATCCGGAAACATCGATCGGAAGGCACCCCATTCTCCTGCACCTTCTAATCCTTTGATGGAACGGGGGAGTTGATTGTAATTCTCATAAAATCCCTGATCGTCATACTTGTTTTGTTTCACTAAAATCTCCCCTTCACTCTTTTATAATTCCATCCCATGATATGGAGCCTATTTATATTTCTCAACGCCGTACTTGTTTCTGCTTTAAACGTGATCATGGATCAATCCTTCTAACTCAAACCGTTTATTCCATATCTCCATCAAGACGCAAGGTGAACACAAGTGCCCACTCCGTTTTTCTTAACGAATCCGTTGTAAGATCCGCTGCATGTATCTCATTGGAACTTGTAGCATGCATGCCAAATACATGTACCGGCTGTTCTATTGTAAACGAACGTGGGCGCGTATCCTGAATCAATCCTTGTGCCGTCAATGTTTTGTCCCAAGGAATCGTAAAGGTAGACAGGCTTGATCCCGAATGGGAGTTGGTGTTGACTTTAATCTTTCTGGACTCCTCGAGACCTATTATGGATTCCGTGTCCACGGATATGATCAGTTCTACTTCTTTGCTGTCCTTTTGCTCGTCCGAACTGTAAAACAAATCTCCGATCGACCCTGCCGAATCCACCTTCTGCCCGTTCTTCCAAATATCAATATCCAAGCTGACATTAGGTTTATTTCCCTCATACTTTAATGTAAATGCACCCGTCATCGGACCGAGGAATAGCTTAAACTTTGCTGCTTCCCCTTGGAACAAATCCACGGGTGTCAATTGGATCTCGGCAGCTGCCGAATTGTCCTCAGGTGAGATCTCTTCTTTGGTTCCTGCAAAGCACCCCGTTAGAATCATGAAGACAATCAAAATACACGCTTTAAATCTCAATGTACTACCTCCTTTAATCTAGGTGCTACACTTGAATATCGCAGCCATCAAAAGGCAAACCTCTTTCAATCAGCTTAACAGCGTGGTCTATTGCATTCCGTTGGTCCTCCGTAAAGCTGCTCTCATCACCATTCCATTCACTTAACCACCAGAAGTAAGAACAAATATTTCTATACTCCATAAACAAGGGGATTGTTTGTATCCAGTATTCGGAGAGCTGGTGTTCCTTCTCGTAACCCATGAGGAATTCATGCAAGAACTGTTGGGCAAACCTGCTTTTGGTGACACGATCTTCTGCATGCACTCCCCACCAAACGGCATGAGTGGCTGCTATTGCAATGTCTAACGAAAACCAGCCATAGATACTATCGTCGAAGTCAAAGACCGTTATTTCATTGTTGTTGATAAAAAAATTATACGGATGGAAGTCATGATGTATCAGTCCAAACGAATCGGTCTCCCTCGGCAGTGAATCAATCGCACCTTCCATGGAGATCAATTTTTCAAGAAGCACATAGAAACGGCCTCGCTGCAGATGAGGGTTATTTATACTACTTCTGCTCCAGGTGTCTCTCTTCCCAAGAATGTCCGATGGTTCATATGATGTCGACAGCCTATGCATGCTTCCCATGGTTTCTCCCCAATTCCTGAATATCTTCGGGCCCCATAGCTGTTCATTGTGTTTATCAAAAAAACGACCTGCTGCCTCGTGAAAAGCAGTTGCGATATACCACTTATCTTCCTCACAGAACACGGCCAGTAATTCATGATTACATGTATGTATGGGTAATGAAGCACGGACTCCGTTCTTCACTAAGTAATAGAGCCAATCCATCTCCGCCCTGATCTTCGGTCCATACTCGTGTGATTTCTGAGATAACCGCAAGATATAGGATTGATCACCCTTAGTAAAACGATATACTTCATTGGTCGAGTTACTCAGGAAGATTAACGTCCCAATATTAAATTCGAAAGATTTCGCGGCTTGAAGCAATATCTTCGAGCTTGCCATTCATAATGCCTCCATTCTTATTAAGATTCTTATGATTTTCGATAGATACCCTTCGCGAACGCACGCAATCAGCCGTATAAGTTCGATTCGTTTGGTGCATTGTAGTAATGCAGAGATTACAAAGGACTTATCACAGCATGGAGGGATCGTTATGGCGACGAGCAAACAGCATCAAGAAGCGCACGGGATTGGACAAGTAGAACAACAGCTGAATAATCAAATGGAGGCTGCCGAAGACATCCAGGGACATTCGAAACAGGATCAAGATGTAAAAAAAGCCTCTCAACGTCCGGCTGATCCATTGAAAGACCTCTCGAAATAAGGAGATATGTCATGAACAAACAAAGAGCGATTGAAATTTCGGAATCGGCCATTATGAAAAATGTAACTTATCAGGATACCCCTATCTTTATCCAGCATGTCAATGAGGATGAAACCGCCCGGGTCTATCCGATCGGAAACTCGGAACAGGAAATGACCGTCCCTTTATCCAGTCTCACCGAGCATCCATAAGATAGAAGATATTCACCCTAATCTAATCAAACCTGAAATAACAAAATCCCATCAGACTTGTCGGTGGGATTTTGTTATCTTAACGAAATATGATTCAATATAAGCTATTCCCTTATTTCAACGATGCCGGTACCTTTACGCCGAGGAGCTTCCCCTCTGCTTGGATGATGATCATACCGCTTGTCATTAGCGTCGACTCGTGTAGGTCTGCTCCAGTAGTTACTTTAAAAACTGGCCGGGACGATAACAAGTTAATGCCGAGTAATGTACCGTTACGTTGTGCCCGGTATAATCCTTTCCCATGCACATCAATCTGTGCAGCAGGTGCATCGCCGTTCCAACCGATCCGTTGACCATTTGCAAGTTTGGTTCCGGCCAGCTCCCCCGTCGATCTGTTATTGTAAATCAGCCGTTCCTGAACCCGTCCGATCAACTCCCAGTCACCCCCATATGGGCGAGGAAAAGTTCGCAGCGGAACCTCACCTTTCGTATAGGTGTCAAATTTGTATTCGGCCACCTTATTGCCCTGATCCATGTATAACTTCCCTTGCTTCATAAATAAGCCGCCTCCGCCGTACTCATATGGCGGCTCCCCCGTCATCTTCCAGCTATACTCTCGGCTGCTCTTCTTTACGCCTGTCTTAAGATTATATACGTTTACGATCCATTTGCGGTCCGGAAGCGACTGATAATCAGCCAGCAGTGGAGAATGATAATCAACCGAATACACGAGATTGTCTTTGATTTGAAGCGCTTCTCCCTGACCAAAATGGTCCCATAACTTCTTGCCCGTCTTTTTGTCATAAGCATTCAGTTGAATGGATGTTAGTGCTCCTTGTACATAGAACGTCCGAAGGATGACTCCATCCGCCTCCTGAAGGTAATCCGTGCCGTTTCCTTCTCCTGACGGCTCATTCATTTTCCACCGAAGCTTTCCTGTTGCCTTATCAAATGCGAAAGTTGTGCTCCCTTTGATTGCATAGAGCGTATCAGAAGTCGGCACCAGCGCTTCCGTTCGCAGGTGCGCATCCATAAAGATGGATGTGTTCGACTGCCATTTCAATTTTCCTGTCTTCGCATTCAGCGCGTATGGCTTCTGACCTGCCGACAGGCCGTAAATAACGCCTTTATCATAAACGATATAAGGTTTCAGCTCTTTACCGTAGCTCCACAGCCGTTTGCCTGTCCTAGCATCCATTGCGATGAGTTTGTTTCCCGCGAATGCAAATACCTTGCCCTCTTCAGCAATGGCCTGGTGACCTGAAACATCGTTCTCGCCCATATTCAGATAATTGTCTACCTTTACCGTCCAGGAAGGCTTTAGTTCCGGTACCTCGATTGTTGATGAATAATGCCAGTTGCGTACCGAAACATCGGCAGCTTCTGCATTCACTTGCGAAGGTGGTACTAAAAGCACGCCCTGGACAGTAAGCATGCCTGCAGCGATGCTTGCAAAGAGACGCCGTCGTAATCGAGCTTTGAGGCTTAAACTTGATTGTTTCTTCTTGATGTTAAGCATGAATTCCCCTCCTATTTGTTATGGCTTCTTGCTTCTCGACCAATATAACGCTTAAAGAAGGGATAAAGTTCCAAGCGAATTATAACGGGAATCTACCCAATTGGCATTGGAGCAGATTCCCGTTGGTTAAAATTTATTATTCCAAATAGCTTTCGGCAATTTTCATCAAAGTTTCTTTGCTTACTTTATTTATGTCCCCACTTATAGTATAGGCGTATTTCACCTTTTTATCTGGGCTCTCGTATACCCATTTCAGCTCGTGCCACTGCGAAGGACCAAATTCTGTATGCAGCATTTCTACCCCCTTCACATGAACCTTTTCCTGTTTAAATTCTACTTTCTCGTCAATATACGATGTTGGGTTGCTCTTCCCGGTCAAATTATTGATCATTACCTCGATTTTATCCTCGCCATTTTGATATGTAGCAAAGAGAAGGGAAATCTGATCTGTCATTTCAACCGGTATCATGGCATATCCCTGATTGGATTCTTCCGCCTGCTTTCTCAGCTTTTCTGCCATTATCTTTTTTTCTTCCGAAGAAGGCGGATTTACTTCCTGAACATTTTTAAAGAGAACGTCCGCCTTTTGAAATGTATAATTTCCATTGACTTTGTCTGCGATCTTAATGGATTTATCCGTAATCTTACCGCGCAATTGAGAAAGATTGTGGAAGCTGGCCACCTTCGTTCCCAGATCTGTCTGATGATTCGGGTTATTGGCTGCAACATAGAACAGCGCGGCTTGTCCGTTCTTTAGCACCTTCTCCTTAAGTTCAAAAAATGCTTTAAAACGCTCTATTTCATCTTTCGATTCTGTTTTTCCGAACTCTTTCGTCGATTTGGTCTCATATACGACTTCGCCATCCTTATTCTTCAAAGAATGATACTGCACGGCCGCATAACCCGTGGATGCCATTAACATCATTCCTACAAACGCAGTTAAAGCAACTTTATATTTCACAAAAAACCTCTCCTTTTCTTTTTTCTCAGCATGTAGTACTCTCATTACTTTTACTGTCAGGTCGGTGTCGGGAATGCGCGGGTCATCAAACAGTTTTTTCAAATCCCGATCCCTGTCCATATTCATACACTCCCACTCCCTTTACTTGAGCATAGTACTTTCGGAATTTTGCAGATGTACGTTCGTATTTTTTACGAAGGCTTGCGCTGTTCTTGCCGAGAATCAAACCGATCTCCTGGTAGCTTTTATCCTCGACACAACGTAAGATTAACAAATTACGCTCTTCCGCCGATAATTTCGCCATAGCCTGATGTACGGATTCATCAAAATAGTTGGCCTCAATATGCATATCGACATCATTATTATCTTGTTCATCCCGGTAAAAGAAAGGCAAATATTTCACCAATTTTCGCTTACGGATGATGTCAATACATTGATGATAGGCAATCTTGTGTAACCATGCGCCAAAATCCATCTCATATTGGGTATATTTCCGCAAGTTGCGGAATGTCTTCAAGAATACTTCCTGTGCGTTATCTTCGGCTTCAGCATAATTGCCCAGCATATGATAACAGTAGAGAAAAATCGGTTTCTGATAGACTTCCATGATTTTCTCGAATTTTTCTGTCCCCCCATCAAGCACATCTGCAATGATCTGTCTTATCTCCGTCTCATTCAAGCCCTCTCCCCCCTCTCACTCTATACAACGAACAACCCGACCAATAATGTGACATCGTGAAAAATCACTATCATCTAAACGAGCTTCGCAAGGAGTTTGTCGGGATGGATGCCATGTTCTCCACGACTGCTGCCATCAAAGCTTTTCTCTGGCATTTTGCAATTCAAAGTTATAGGTGGCTGCGCCCATTTTGGATACTAAAAAAGCTTGGGATCCTAAACAGGATCCCAAGCTTTTATGAGGGTGTCTTACATGTTAACGCGTCGCTCATAAACTCTTCTTATAAGCTCTTCAATGATCTCATCAGGTGACCGGTCACCCAACCAGGTTTGACCATACATTTGCAATATTTTAATGAGTGGACCATCTTCCCAAAATCCGATGAACTCTTCATTGAGGTAAATTTTCTCTACGACATGCTGGTTCATCTCGTCAAGACACTCTTCCAATACAGATTTCGCAACCGGATCATTAACCCAGTCACCAATCAGGCTGAATTTATGAAAGGTTCCTTCTTCCTTTCCAAAATTACAATACAATCGCTCCGTAATTCTTATATCGCGGGAAGAGCTGCCAAGCGCAATTTGGAAATAACCGCTCTCCGCTACCCAGCGGTTATATTTGGTGTTGTAATAGGCAAAGTCTCTCTCCTCAAGTTCAAAGACGATCTGCTGCCTCTCCCCAGGAGCCAACTCGATTTTAGAAAATGCCTTCAATTCTTTCTCTGGACGTGTCCATGTGCACTCTTCGTCATGCACGTAAAGCTGAACGACCTCTTTCCCTGTTCGGTTTCCGGTATTCTCCAGCCAGAAAGAGACCGTGATCCCTGTCCCCGTCTGAGCTACCTTCATATCCTTATAGGCAAATGAAGTGTAGGATAAGCCATGGCCAAACGGAAACTGCGGAGCGAGTTCCTTCCGATCGTAGTATCGATAGCCGATGAACAGCCCTTCACGATAATACAGCTTGCCGTTTTCACCACGGATTCTCATATGTGAAGGATTGTCGGAAAGCTTAACCGGAAACGTCTCGGACAATTTACCGGAGGGACTCACCTCACCAAACAAGATTTCAGCAATCGCTTTACCCATGCCTTGTCCGGAAAGCCATGAGTGAATGACAGCGGGAACATGCTGAACCCAAGGACGCATGGCCAAGGCTGTACCACTGCTGGTCACCACAATGCACTTCGGTTGTACGGCTGCAATCGCTTGAATAAGCAGAATCTGCTGTTCCGGCAGATCAATGCCCTTCAAATCATGCATCTCGGATTCTGCGTATTCAGGCTGGCCAACGAATATAACTGCAACATCAGATTTTGCCGCCAATGAGACGCTTTCCTTGATCATCTCCTCTTGCATGGAGTCATCTTCAGGGTAGCCTTCAGCATAACTCAACTCAACAGAAGCTCCTGCCAATGCCTTTATTTCTTCAAATGGAATATCCACGCGTGTAGGCGTTACTTTTGCGCTGCCGGCTCCTTGAATTCTAGGTTTTTTGGCAAAACGGCCGATAACTGCAATGGAATGAGTTGATTCCTGGATCGGAAGAATGCCATTCTCATTTTTTAGAAGCACAATGCTTTCTGCTGCAGCTTTTCTAGCAAGATTGTGGTACTCCATAGCGGATGCCGGAACAGCTTCTTCCATACCGGTTACACGTTCTACGAGGTTTAGAATACGGGCAACGCTTTGATCAAGCTGTTCTTCTGCAAGAGCTCCGCTCTCAACGGCTTTGATAATCGCTTTCGTGTTATAACCGGCAGGTCCCGGCATTTCAAGGTCAAGTCCGGCTTTCAACCCGCGAATCCGATCATTCACGGCCGTCCAGTCTGAGATGACAACCCCCTCGTATCCCCATTCTTCCCTCAAGATATCGTTTAATAAATGCTCGTTCTCACTCGTATATGAGCCATTGAGCAAATTGTAGGAGCACATGACAGTCCAGGGATCCGATTTTTTAATAATTCGTTCAAAGGCGCTTAAATAAATTTCGCGCAGCGTCCGTTCGTCTACTTCTGAGCTCGTCACCATCTTCTCATATTCCTGGTTGTTGCAAGCAAAATGTTTAAGTGAAGCACCGACGCCCTTGCTCTGGAGGCCATTGATGAAAGCAGCTCCCAATTCGCCTGTCAGGCAAGGATCTTCGGAGTAATATTCAAAATTTCTTCCCCCTAACGGAGTCCGCTTCATGTTGATTCCTGGGCCGAGCAGCAGTTCTACGCCCATCTCTTTGGATTCATTGCCAAGCGCTTCCCCAACTTCGTGCAGCAGTTCCGTATTCCACGAAGAACCAATAGCTGAGCCTGTGGGATAACAAGTTGCCGGAACATTCTCTGTCGTAATCCCCATCTCATCGTCACTGTTCGTTTTGCGGATTCCATTCGTTCCGTCGTACATATGAACCGCCGGAATATTGAGTCTCTCGATGCCCTTGGTCATCCACATATTTAATCCCGCACAAAGCGATGCTTTCTCAGCAAGTGTCATTTCCTTTATCAATTCATTTATCGATGCCTTCATTTGTATTCATCCTTTCATCTCAAGCTTCTTCTTGTAACTCCTGCTCTTTTTTCAATTCCTGCGCATCGTATAGTTTAAAGAATGGAAACCATACGGCGAATACAATCAACAAGACAACGGCGAGCAGAATCAGTCCATTGAATCCGGACATGAGGTAAGTCGATACACCGATCGGCGTATACCACAGCTGGAAGATTTTACTCGGAATTTGTGCAAATCCCATATCAAGCGCTAAGTAGACGATAACAGGCGTAATGAGACCATTAATCCACATAGGTACCATCAACAGCGGATTGAAGGCAACTGGCGCCCCGTAAACAACAGGCTCGTTAATGTTAAACAGAGAAGGAACTATAGTAGCTTTACCAATGGTTTTCAGCTTCTTGGATCTGGCAAACAGGAACCAGATCACAAGTGGTAAGGTTGCACCCATCCCTCCGATTCCAAGCCATCCGGAGAAGAATGTTTCAAAGGTATTAATGTTAACGGGATCCAGTCCCTGCGCCACCAATGCGGCATTTTCCTCAATCGCCGGAATCCATATGGCATACCAGATGGGCATAAGCACCCATGGGCTAACCCCGAAGGAATACAGGACAACCCCAATAAAGTTGAACAGAACAAATCCAAACAAGCTTTGACCCATAGCATTAATAGGCTCAAACACACTCACAATCAGTCCAAAGATATCAAAATGGAGCTGATACACAAGAACCCAGCCTATGCCCATAATCACGGCAATCGGAACCAGGAAGTCAAACCAATCCATAATAAACTCTGGCATGGAAGACCCTTTTTTAAAGAATGAGAACTTACCGCAGACATTCATGATGACGGCGATGAACACGCCGACAATAAGTGCCGTTACCATGCCCGCAGGACCGAAACGCTCAAGAACGAACTGAACGGTTCCGTCCTCGTTTACGACGGGATTAAGCAGCATGAGGAATAAGGATATGCCGGTCATTCCCGCCAGCAGCTTGATCTTGTGTCTCTCCTTTTTCTCCATGACCGTATACGGCGTTAGAAATGCAATAAACAAACCGAGAAGACCGAAGCTGAATGTTGTAATTGGCGTTAAATCCGGCATTCCAGGTATGAAGTCTTGCAAAATTGAAATCAAAGTAATAATGGAACCAATAAAAATCATCGGGATGGCAACCATAATGGCTTCTTGAATCGATGCTATCCAAATGTTATTTGTAATCGCATCCAATCTTGGCGCAAAGGATTCCGTCATCCATTTCATGAAACGCTTCATCTGTTTATTCCCTCCTGTGTTTCTGTTGTGGACATAGCTATAGTATAGAATTCATTGTTAACGCTTACTCGTTGTAAATTGCCTCGTGTATGGTCGTTTTTTGTTCATTTCTCGTCTTTGTAGCCGGCAAATTGAAGCGACCTGAAATGGACAGCAAAAAACACCCCTCTCTTATAGAGCGGTGGTGTTCTTGAAGGTTCCAGTGTTTAAAACTGTTTCTCTAAAGTGAGCAATAGGACACCATGAGGTGGAAGAATGAGCTCTTTATACCAACCCTGATTCTCTAATATCTCCGTCCGGATGACCGGGCCGCTTCTTCCGCGAAGATACGCAAGTTCCTCCTCCGTCAAGATTTCGGGTGCCCCCATGCGAACCCACTCGTCAAAAACGGAGCCATGATCCCGGTCCATCTGATAAGTTGTGCATTTATAGGTTCCTGAAAGATTTGGAATGTTGACTTGGAACACCTTGCTTCCCTTCTCTTCGAACACGCCGTAACGGTTAAGATTGGACATCTCCGACCAGTCCCCGCTTGAAAACATATGATCCATATGGACGTAATGATACAGCAGAAGCTGCATGCTCCCATCTTGATTCTGAGTGCCCACATAACCATCACCCTTAACGGTGATCTCTTCACCCAGCTTCTGGAGAAGCTCAAAGGCGTAATAGCTCGGCTTCTTAAGTCCATCCCGATTCATTAAACCAAAACCTCCGTAGAACGGAGAGGAGGGAACAAGACTTTCCTCAAACACATCCGTAAAGCACCAGAAAGCCATGGCCTTTACGTCTCCCAATGTATTCATCGCATGATACATCACAAACGGGGCCATAAACATGGTATCGTGCAGCAGATGCCGGTCATAGAGCGAGAAGTTCCATTCGGTAATATGCAGCTCCAGATCGCGGAAAGACGCACGCGCCATTTTGTCCTGCAATCGATGGATACTCTCCTTATAGAAGGTTGGCGGCATCATCTTCGTCAATATGTTCTGCTCTGCTTTAAGCTGAGGATATTCCGAATAGATATGAAAGGAAAAGAAGTCTAGGGGCACCTGACGTTTATTGCAATATGCCATAAATTCCTCGGCCCAGCTGTCGTTCCATATTGAACCATAACCTAGAGCAGGTCCTCCTGTTTTTAGTTCTGGAAGAACCGACTTGATCACTCGAACGGTAGATTCATAAAAAGAAAAGTATTCCTCCTTGCTTCCTGCCCAGCAGACGCCTGATAAATCCGGTTCGTTCCAGACTTCAAAGTACCATTGTTTTACTTCCCGAGCCCCATAGCGATTTAAGCAATGCCGAACGAACGCACGAACAAGCGCCTCCCATTTTGCCTGATCGGCTGGTGGGGAGATATTCCCTTTCCACCAGAATACCGTTTCGTTGGAACGGCTAAGCAGGGTCGGCATGAAACCAAGCTCCACGAACGGCCTGATGCCCAGCCCAATAAGAAAGTCATAAAGCTTGTCGACATATGCCCAGTTATAGCTGGGAGTACCGTCATCCTCTTCGTTATATATCATCATCTCATCATTAAAGATGCCATGGAAACGTATGTATTCAAAAGGAATTCGTCCTTTAAGCTCGGTCAGCTGCCGACGCCAGTCATCGCGCAATCCTTCTATTGCCCTGCCCGCTGTTGTAGTAACATTCCAGTGCTTTTTGTACCTTGCTGACGACATTCCTGGCCGAATCTCAATTTGCTCATGATCCGTAACCACCGCTGTTAAAGGGTTTGCCCTCTTCTGTTCCTGAACTGGCTTCACTTCCAGATATCGATATAACGACCCCATCGCATTGATCGTATCTAATTCATAATAGTCTCCACTCGAGGACTCTTCATAGGTAAGCGGTTTTCGATTAGGCTTATCCTGAAGCGAAGCAGCGGCTTCACGATACGAGCCTGGTGTGCAGCCGTACTTTTCTTTGAAGTACTTATTAAATAACTTTACGTTCGCAAAACCGCAATCCATGGCAATTTCGGTAATGCTCTTTTCGGTTCCCGATAACTCCGACTGGGCTTTCTCCAAACGGATCAACGTTAAATATTTTTGGAAAGGAATACCGATTTTATCGGTGAAAAAGTGAGAAAAGTAATGCAAACTTAAGTGCTCCTGTTCGGCCATCGTCTGCAGCGTTATCTTCTCTTTGTAATTTTGATCGATATAGGTAAGAACCCGATTCAACCTTTTATAGTCATAGCTCTTGCCGCCTTCTTCAGCTTCCGGGTTGATTCCTTCCGCAAAATACCGTAATAAATGACCGCATAACGTTTGCAGCCTTCCCATGGTAAAGCTTCGATAGCCTGGAGACTTCTTGTTCATCTCCCATACCATCTTAGCAAGCTCTTGCTTGATCGTATCAAATCGGAAGCCGATCGGCTCGGCCTCAGTCGCTGAGTTGCAAGAAATAAAAACGTTATTATGCAGCCACTCCGGGCCAAACTGAAGCGTTAATAATATATTGTCATGGTTATTCTGCTCAAACTTATGGATCGACATGCTGTTCACCACAATGACATCGTCCTGATGCAGGGTATACTCCTTCTGATCAAGATGCACGATAACCGAACCTTGGAGCACATAGACAATCTCCACCTCTTTATGCCAGTGAAATGGAACCTGCTTCACGCTGTTGACAAACAGCTTAAAAGGTATATCCTCTTGGTGCTCGATAAATTCATATAGGTAACGCATCATTTGCCCTCATTTCAAATGAACTGAAAACGATATATCCTTATTTAACATATCGAATGCATTATAGAGTCTCGCTCAGATTATTAAATTATAGAAGCTTATCATTATAGCATGTATAGTTTACGACTTTTACATACATTAGAAAACAGGCTACCCGGTACTAGATTCGTTGCATTGTAAAAAAAATGCCTGCGGAGAAGTTTTTAAATGCTAGAATCACGCCGTACATCGGGACATAGTTGTTGATGAACAAGTAGTCAATCCCCTGCAGTGTCATTAGCAGCAGCCACCTATACTTCTTCAGCCTCTCTTCCTTAAATGAGACGATCCCCTCTGTACCAGTCCCTTCTTCTGATAACACAATGGTGACTTCTTCTCATCCGGCTTCCCCCATTCCAAAACCATAGAAATACTATTGACGTTATTCATTGCAAAAAAAGGGTGTCCCAAGAGGTCCATTGACCTGGGGCACCCACTGTCTGTGGTATGATGCTGTTCGTATGATTTCTTCCTCCACTCGCTGTTAGCCCAGCAAAGTCATGCTTGATTGATATAAAACAAAACGTTTTCATAGTATCTCATAAACCTTTTATAATCCGCTGTTTCTTTCAGTACAATTATGGTGGGATAAGCATTCACTTTGCGTTGTTTTAGTGCTGCTAATACGTTCTTCTGTTCAATGCAATGAAATTTGCCTTCTATATACTGAATAAGAAGCGGTGGATCTTCATCGGTACAGTCATTCCCAGGCATGCTTTCATCAAGTTCGATGAGACGCAAGGGAAACTTAACGACACCGAAGTACAAACACTCTTTACTCATACAATCATGTAAACCAGGAACTGCATTTTGGGTATGGAGCATATAACAATAAATCCATTCTTCGAGCATTCCGATATTCGCATACTGCACAGCGGATAGCACAGTTGGAGCATAAGTGAATTGTCGGTCATCTTTCTTCGAATAAATGATTTTCTTAATGGAATCCAAAGATAAAAAGTACTCGTCCGCAAGTTCCGAAACCGTTACCCCATTGGCATACTTGTTGCGAATCATAATATTACGCCTCTGTAATTGGTTTCGGTAACCCGACTTCTCCCCCCAGCCCCTTTTTTCCTCTCCAGTAGGGATATAAAGAAGTTTTCCAGCAGCGTATTTCTGAATTTCTGTCAATAAATTCTCAGGTATGATATCGCTGGCATTTTCATAATTCATAGGATCACCCTTTATAAGGCGTATATTCGATCCTTCAGTTGACCGATAGATTTCATAATAGATTTGCAAGATTCTATATCATCGATCGATGCATGCCACCGCAAAACATCGATTCCCTTATAATAAGCCATACATAAAAATCTCTCTTTAAAATCCGGTATGACAATGTTCCTTTTTTTGCAATACTCGAATAACAATTCAGGTATGTGCAAGTAAGGCTTATTTAAGTCCATAATGGCAAAATCTAAAAGGAAGTCGCATATTCCCGATCTGCTCCAATCTGGGAAACCAACCGTCGTTTTTCCATCTGTGATCATGATTTCAAAAAACGTGTTATTGTTTACCAAATAACGTTTTCCTTCACAATAATCAATTCTGGCGTCCATTTCCATCCAGTACTTTTCGACAAAGTCACGGTCTAAAATGGTTGTATCATAGAGTTCCTTCCAATTAAACCAATATCCTTCTTTATCTTCTGCAAATGTGTCGATTAGAAATTGCCTGCAGGTACTATATTCCGTTTTACAATCCTCGTTGAACTCACCATAGCCTTCTACTGCCGTTATGTCCGATGCACTAATTTCCAAGACTTTGTCAAAAAACAACTCGTAACAATCTGCAAACTGATCGGGGCTTAGTTCATCTGCGACAAATCCATTGGGTGTCATGCTTACCTGATCCGAAAGCAGGGACTTGATTATACTGTCTTTACTCATGCTCGTATCTTCTCCTTCACACCAACAATTGTTATGCACACATCAGCTGCGCACCTGATATGGGGTAATGATAACATTGGCCATGGATCGGATATAGGTAACGAATAGGTTTAGTCAACTTTACACCCGCCGCTTGATCACTTCCATACTAACAGTAAAGTTTCCCCTCAATCATCGTCCATTGCACTTGATACCTTTTATCCATCAGCACAAGATCCGCATCGTATCCTACCTCGATTTTTCCTTTGTGAGATAAACCTAGAATACGGGCCGGCGTTGTTGAAGCCATGTACACGGCATCCTCCATTGAAATACCGTTAGCTTCGGTCAGACGTAACGCTTCATTCATAGTCACGGTACTCGATGCTAAGGTGCCATCCGCAAGCCTTGCAATCCCCTCGGATACGGTGACGTGATGACCACCAAATATATAATGACCGTCGCCTAATCCCATCGCCTGAAGCGCATCCGTAATAAGCACCATGCCTTCAGGCCCTTTGAGACGATGCATTAATCGGACAATGGCTGGATGTAGATGGACTTGATCAACAATCGCTTGGAGGCTTACATGCGGCTCTTCGAACGCAGCTACAATCAGTCCGGGATCTCGATGGTGAATCGGTCTCATGCCGTTAAAACAATGGGTTACATGACTCGCACCGGCTGCAAAAGCCAGCTTGGCTTCCTCGTATGTGGCATCGGAATGAGCCACGGCAATCACAACACCCTGCTCTTTCAGAAAGGATATGAGATCCAAGCCTCCAGGCAATTCGGGTGCGATCGTTACCATTTTAATGAGCGATCCCGCTTCCTGAAAAATGATTTTCATTTCATCCAGATTCGGGTGGCGAAGGTATTTCTCATTTTGCATCCCTTTGCGCTTCGGATTCAAATAGGGTCCTTCCAGATGAATGCCGGCGATCCTTGCCCCTTGTTCTCGTCCGATTACAGATTTGACACTGCGAATCATGTTCAGCAGGTCTTCTATCGTCGAACTCACAGAAGTCGCCAGAAACGAGGTGCATCCGGTTGCCGCGCAAGCGCGTGATACTTCTTGAATGCTGTACTCGGTTCCATCCATCATGTCATAACCATTGGCCCCATGAATATGAACATCGATCATTCCTGGTATGAGCCACATTCCGTTCCCATCAATCAGTTCAGCATCACTTTCGATTTTATTGAGCTCTTGTGTCGGTTCTATTTTCTTCAGCTTTCCGTTCGAAATCCAGACCGTTGCAGAAGGAAGTATTTGATGAGGCAGGTGGACTTTGACATGTTGAATGATTTGGTTGTTCATTACTACAAGGCTCCTTCCTATTGGTTATGAGTCAGACATTCTATAAGCGTAATATTTTTTTGATCTAATATTTCTTGGATGTCAACGGGAATCGATTGATCCGTTACAATAATATCCACATGATCAAAGTCTAACTTGAACCTCGATTTCACCGCGAATTTGGTATGATCCGCAACAAGGATGACCTGATCTGAGCGCCGAGCCATTTCCCTTTTCACCCGAACATCTTCTTCATATGGATAATAGAGTCCGTCTGGCTGGATTGCCGTCGCGCCGATGAACGCCTTGTCGGCACGGATTTCACTGATTTTATCGATGACGGAAGGACCGTATAATAATCGATTATGGGTATGCAGATAACCGCCGAGCACGTAGATGCTCAGATCTTCTCGTTTGGAGAGGATCCCTACATTATCGATGGAATGCGTAACCGCTGTTATCTGTTTCGCTTGAATATGTTCCGCAACGAATTGTACGGTCGTAGATACGTCCAAGAAAACCGTTTCGTTTTCCCGAATCAGTTTAGCGCCATGCTCGCCGATCACGTTCTTGCTCGTCGGCTCATCTATAAGCCGTTCCTGGTAAGAAGTCAGTTCCTTTTGCAGTTCAGGCAAGGCTACCCCTCCGTGCGTTCGAACAACTACTCCTTCTTGAACTAATCTGACAATGTCCCTGCGTGCGGTATCCCTCGACACTTGAAAGAACGAGCATATCTCTCCAACACTCATCGTTTTATGTTGTTTTAAGTAATCCAGAATTTTTACTAATCGTTCCTCTTGGAACACATCCTATCCCTCCTTGATTAAGCATTTATATCTTAGTTATAAGTATATATAAGTAAATTGCTTCATTCAATAAGTATATGTAAGTTTATTCTTGTGTTACAAATAAACATATGCAGCCCATTGACCTTTCTATTCCGACTATCATACCGTGAGGCTAATATTCGCTATTAGATAGAAAACAGGCAGGCCGCTTCTTGCAAAGAAGCAGCCTGCCCTTACAATCGATGCATGAGAGCCAACTTAATAAGTAAACGACTGTTGTACCGTGCCAATTCGTGCGTTTGCATACTGAATATTATTACGTCTCATACTTTCAAACGCTTGTACTGCTGCATTGGCAACGTCAATATCTTGTGCGCTTGTTCCTCCGCTAACGCCAATGCCACCGACAACCCTTCCTTCATGAACCAGGGGGATTCCGCCGCCAAGGATCACGATTCTCCCCTGATTCGTCGTATTAATGCCAAATGTAGCCCCGCCCGGAAGCGCGGATTGCGCTAAATTCGCTGTCGGCATTTGCATTGCTACGCTGGTCCAAGCCTTGCCGATGGCAATATCGATACCTGCTATTCTGGCATTGTCCATTCGGTGAAAGGCAATGAGGTTCCCCCCTTCATCGACGATCGCTACATCAGAATTCAGACCCATTTGTCGAGCCTGATGTTCAGCAGTTTCCAATAACTTCTTTGCCGCAGTTAAAGTGAGTTGGTACATGGTAGCTCTCCTTTGCATAAAAGAAATACTACATTATATTTCCATTGCCTATATAGGTGAATTGCCCAATTCCAATACTTGCGGAATGCATGCTAAAGAAATGTCTCGGACAACCATTCAAAAAATTTTTCCTTCTCTTCAAATTGCGGATAATGCGCAGATTGATCAAACGCGATAAACTCCTTCTGATCGGCTTCAAGCCTATCGAATAATTCTTTTGCTGCATGGGAGGACGTCATATAGTCATAATCGCCCATGATAAAGTAGCACGGTATTTCAAGTTTCGTTACAAGCGTTGGCAACGGATGTTCTATAACTTCCTGGAACAAAACCTTTTGAGAAATTCGAACAAAGCTTCCACAAAAAAAGCCGCTGATCTGGATACAGATCGGCGGCGTAGCAACTACCAGGAGGAAAGTTCGGTCCTTTTCCAATGGTTTTGAGCAACGCAAACATATACATATTGGTCGTCCCAAGAGATCTGTCCCTGGCTGCAGGCAGCAGTGGACGAAGCGGGTGTGTACTTTTCACGAAGACGCAGCATATCCCCGTTTACATCGAGCTTGGTATCGGGTTCGCTCGTGCCGATCCCGATATTACCGTCGCTGCGCTGCAAGGTGAGCGGAGAATCGAGCACTTTTCCGTCATCTCCATAACGGACGAACTGCAGGTTGGCTCCCGTATTGTCGCCCGCTTCCTCTAAGCTGTCGGCCCGGACGGCCCATCTGGGTGTCGTCTCATTATCCTTGCCGACTGCACTTAACTGGATGTCCCGGTTCGTTCCGCTTTCGCCCGCTACCCGCAATATACCGCTCATTACATTGAAATTGGACGAATGAGTACGGATCTCGCTTATATCGGTGTCGAACGGAATTTCAAACCGGGTAAACAACTGGTTAGGGTATTGACCTGTCGGGGACATGGTCGTCTCGAACGAGATATGCTTATGATCCTGCTGCTCCGGATTGTTTGCCTTATCATGGGAAATGATCGCCGTCTTGTCCTTGCCATTCTCGTCAACCCAGACAATCGCCGGCTTGGCCCTTTCCGCCGTCCATTGCAATCGAATCAGATCAGACTGATGCCCTTCTTCCTCGATCCACTTCTTGTCGGTGGACAAATGAAGCCGCTCGTTGTGCGGAACGCGTATATCGTCGCCTTTCTGTTCTGATTGTCCAAGCTTCGTTGCCACTCCCTGTTCCTGATCCGTGCATCCTATGCCGAGCAAGAAGAAGCTCCCCACTACAATCATAATGGTCCCTAATAATTTCACAGTGTTTCCCTCCGTTTATATTCGTGTTTCGAATTCATTCGTAGTAATGAATAAAAATACTTTGTCTGATCGTATTATATCCAACACGCAGCGTACACCCATTTCATTAAACTTCCCGGAAAAATGATGCTTTTCGTCTATAAAGTTTTGACGGAGCTCGTCCGAAAGGTGTGCTTTGGTGAGTCATACTAAATAGCCCAAACTTTGATTCTTTTGTAGGCTCAGCAAGAGGGACTTTTGGGTCATTTGGTAGTGACTGGCTGGTTTGAGCTTAGAACATGAAGTCATGGTCTTCCATGATTTTCGGCATCGTCAATACAAAAAAAGCCGCGATTTCCGCGACTTTCGATGACTGCATATACTCATCCCCGACCAAAAATTCACAAAAGAAGATTTAATTAATAGACTTCATAATTTTGTCCAGTTTGAGCTCCTTCTACGCTTTTTTTGAAAGCAAGGGCTACGCGACTAGCAGGAACAGCTTCAAAGCCCGGAAAAAACTCGCCATATTTTCCCAGTGATTCTTGTAAGATATTCGGGCTTACACTATTGATACGGATTCCCCTAGGCATTTCAATCGAGGCGGACTTCACGAACGCTTTAACACCGCCATTTGCCATGGCTGCCGATGCACCTAGAGGAATTGGGTCATCCATCATGATACCCGTTGTTAAAGTAAAGCTTCCCCTGTCATTAACATAGTTCATTCCCAACAGGACTAAATTGATTTGTCCTTTCAGTTTACTTTCAATTCCTAGACTTTTATACGTGCCAAAATCAGGACCATTCACCAATGACCGCTTGTATGCGCTGCTCCACTTCCAAACGTTTCTCTTCCGTAATACTTTCCGCCTTGGCTTTATTCAGATGTTTAAGTGCATCGTTCAGATGCTTTACGGCCTGATCATTCTTGCCCTGCTTCTGCTTCAGCTCCGCTTGCTTCAGCGCATTGCCGATCTGCTGACTAAGCGGATGGCTGATATCCCCCTGCGACTTCCAGGACTGAATATCGTCCATCAGGGAGCCCAGCTTATCCGGTGTCACCGCATCAGACACTTCAATCTTCATCAGCTGCGTATCGTTCGTGTAATAAATGTTGCCGTCATGTCCTAAATTCACGTGTTGGGATTCCGCCAGCGTCTTGTACTCCATCGTTTCCGGATCGACCACGGTGACATGACCGGCAAGCGTCAGATACATGAGGCCGTCCGCGCTCCAGCGAATATAGACCGGACGCCAATTGCCGTATTTCTCAACACCTTCGTAAATCGTTTTGCTTTTCACAATTTCCTGGGTGTTCGGATCCACAGCGAATAACGTTCCGTCAAAAGCCGCCCACAGCAGACCGTCCGGACCAAAACTGGTACCGCTAATGATATGGGGCGTAGGAGAAGCGCCTTCAATGGAAGGTACCCATTCCTTCTCCACTTTACCGGTCGCGATGTCCCAGATAAACAATTTGGCCGCCGGTTCTGAAGGAGTGATGCCCAAACCGCCTGCAACGGTAGTGGAACCGTAAACCTTGCCGTCTTTCATCGCAATGCCGACAATCGACTGATTGTTGATGACGTTCTTGTATTCGGTATAATTGCTGCCATTGGCCGGATCATAAATGGTCAGGGATCCGCCGAGTTTGCCGTAATCCGGAATGGTACCGATAAACAGCTTGCCCTCCGCAGCTCTCATGATGAACGGACGGTCCTGCCCGGTAATTTTGAACAGACTCTTGCGCTGCGTCGGATTACCCGCATTGTATTCAAAGATATCCGCGCCAGGATAAACGCCCATATACATCTTGCCGTTCATGGACACCATCCCTTCCGACTGACCCATAGGGAAGGTCTCGTAGGTACCGGTCTCAATCGAATACGCAGACCCAGTTCCGCCGGGGTATCCGCTAATGAACAGACGTCCATCCGGACCGTTCTCCATCGTCTGGACAGGAATCGGGTTGCCCTTCACCGGATATGGAATCGCCTTGACCTGCTTGGTTGTAAGATTCATGAAGGCTACGCTGCCGCCGAATTGAACGGTTGCAAGAGAAACACCTGGCAGATCCGGATCGTTCGGAACCTCCACCCAGGCCGTATTACGCAGAAACGTTCCGTACACCACACCAGTGTCAACGGCAGCAAGGGTATTCAGATCCACTTCCATCAGATGGTTATTCTGCACGAAATAGATTTTATTGCTGCCATCTGGTCCGTGAGAGAGACGAATGCCTTTATTGTTCAAGTGGTATGTCTCGCTCCACTGCTGCAGCTCCAGATCATAAAACAGAAGCGCGTTGTTTCCTTTGCTGATGCCCGCAACCAAATATTTGCCCGCGACATCCAGCTGGTTCACCATGCCGATGTCAACCGCTCCGTTGTAGCTCGGAAGGTGGATGGTCTGCTTCTCGCCAGATTCCACATTGACCTTCACAATGCTCCCTTCTATCCCGATGCCGACATACAGATATCCGTCATGATACGCAGTGGAGCGGCTGTAGCTTTGGCCCGTGCCTACGATGCCGTAGTCCTTCATTTCCCCTGTAGAAGGATCATAGCGGCCCGCTTTCGCATTGGGATAAGAACCGAAGTAGACCCGGCCCTCCTCATCGTGAGACAAGCCATATACGACCTGCTCACCGATGCCGCCCAGAACTGTCAATTGTTTAGTCACCGGAGAGTAGGAGTACAGTGTGCCGTTCCCCCCGATATACACCGTCCCGTCAGGGGCCGTTATATGCGTCCAAGAGCTTTCGGATCCTGTTAACGGGTGCGTGCTCAGCACTTCTTTGGTTTTCAGATCAATGACATGAAAGATAGCCGGCTTGCCGGATACCGTTGTATACATAACCTCGCGCCCGTCCTGAATTCCAAATGCCCCGTCATAAATCGCAACGCTTTGCATCGGAGATCCCAAATCGATAGGATGACTGTACTTTTTTACAATGTCTGCTGAAGCGCTTGCCGGAAAGAAAACCGCCGTCAGTAACGTGACACAAATCGCAAGGCACAGGCGATGGAGTCCCTTCTTCACGTGAGGCTTGCTGTGGGTTACGTTCATTAATTCATCCTCATTTCTATAATGGAATGTACTGTAGACAAAACAACTTTCCGACCTGCAGCGATATAATTGATCGTTTTACCAAGTAAGGATCGCGGCATCCCTCCCCGTTTATGAATGGGTACACCATGATGTTCTGGTACCTATGTAGTTCATATATTTGCAAAGAATTTAGCATATCCCCTCTATAGTGTCAATTGGTTCTTATCTGGTCATTATCTTAAAAATAATAGAATCGTTCAGCATCGCTAAAACTTGTATGATTTTATAAAAAAAGCCGTGACCAAGGTGGTCACAGCTTATGAATCCATTTGTCTCTGGTTTTTACTTCAAGCACGGACATCAGCTCTTCCTCATCGATCAGATAAGAGAAGTATTGCTTCAACTGGTCACGGAACAACAGCATCTCATCCAGGCTTAGTGGTATATCTTTGCAGGTCTTGAATAGATGAGCCATTTCACGGTGCAGGTTGAGACGGGATGGCCGTCCCTCCAGCTCCGGATCCACATTCTCGGTAATATAGCGGTTTGCCGGTAGGCTGTACGAATGCCTGCGGATGTATTCCTGCACCTCGTCGGAGGCCAGAAAATCAGCAAAGCTTTGGGCCAGAACCCGCTCTTTGGAGTGGGCGCTTACCCCGATCCCGGTGCCCAATAGCAAAGTTGCCCCATTATCAAAACGCGGCAAAGGCGCCACGTCATAAGTAAAGGACGCCCCCTTCAGCTGGTTGAGCAGATAATACGTCGTCAGAATGACGGAGACCTTCTGCTCGCGGAACAGATTCTCCGCTTCAAAAGCACCTTGAGCCAGCGCTAACGGGAACATGCCGTCTTCATGAATCAGCCCGCGGAGCCAGGACAGACCCTCAATCGCCCGGCTCCAAGACGAATCAATCTCCATATCGCCTCTACTCTGCATGAGGAAGATGGGCCATCGGTTCAGCGAATACAATTGCAGGGCCAGACTGTAACGTCCGGGGCTTTTCAACTCCTGCAGCATTCGCTGAAGATCGTCCCAGCTCCAACCACTGTCCGGCTCAAACTGGCGTTTTTCCCGAAGATGCTCTTTGTTGTAAGCCAAAATCACAGGAGAATGAATGAACGGCTGTGCCGCCAGCCGGCCTTCAGCATCCACGAAGGGAGCATGCAAAAAAGTGTAGGTTGACGCATAGGGCTGCTGCGGAAGAAACAGACCGGTATGTCCGCTCTCCTGAAAGTGCATCATATCCTGGATGTTGACGGACAGCACGTCCACAATACCAAGCCGCATCAGGTTCGCGATGCTTTCCGCATGTTCATAGGGCAAGTCCACGATTTCCACTAAAATATCCGGGTGCCGCTCCTGAAATAGGGAAAGCAAGGCTTCCATTTCCGCCTCTGCATATAGAGATGGATACATACCGAAACGAATCTTACGGACTTGTCCGGTAGAGGCAACCACTTGGGTGCCCACACGGGGCACTTTAACGATCACCCCTTCCTGGACCAGCTGGTCCAGCGCTTGCCGGACTGAATTTTTGCTTAGACCGTACAGCTCAATCAAAGATATTTCCGACGGAAGATAATCGCCCTGAGCGTAAATACCGCCTTTAATTTTTTGGCGCAGGTCGGTCACCATACGCTTCATTTTATTTTGAAAAGTATACCGGTCGGATTTAGCCATATGTGTCCACCTTTATTTACCATATCTGGTTTACTACATCAATCCATTCTTATAGTATACTCACTCTACCGTTCGTTTGGCAAAATGAAATCCCATGGAAACGGTATCTGAGCAAATCATCGTTGAATTAATATCAGCAAAAAAAGGATTTATCCATATCCTCTCGAACATGATATTTCGGTGCAAGGATTGCAAGGTTTCATGGGTTACCATCCGCTATACTCAAACTTGAAAGGATGGTCTGTATGGATTGGCTGGATCGTATGAACAACGTTATGGAATATGTAGAAAGACACCTGTCCGATACGATTGATTACGATATCGTGGCTAGAATTGCCTGCTGCTCAACATACCATTTTCAGCGAATGTTTCCGTTCATAACGAATGTGACGCTTTCAGAGTATATTAGGCGCAGGCGGCTGACCCTTGCCGCATTTGAACTGCAGCAGAGCCGCACAAAGGTCATCGATATTGCTTTAAAGTATGGTTACGAATCGCCTGAGGCATTTTCCAGAGCGTTTAAAAAAATGCACGGTGTGATGCCAATGTCAGCGCGCGACAAAGGGGTTACCCTGAAGGCCTATCCTCGGTTATCCTTTCACATTTCGATTCGAGGAGATGTTGAGATGAATTACAGAATAGAGGAAAAACAGGCTTTTGAGATGTTCGGCGTATCAACCTTGGTGAATAGCGATGGCGATCATCCTTTTGTTGATATACCTGCTTTTTGGACGAAGTGTATATCCGACGGCACCGTTGATCGAATCCGTACAGCTGCGGGGCTGGGGGAAAATGGTCAGATTCATGGGGTATTATACAACAAGGAAGGTGGAGAATTTTCCTACATGATCGGTTACTTTATACCCCAGAGTGGCATACCGGAAGGGTTTGAAAGGCTATCTATCCCACCTCAAACCTACGCGATATTCTCAACCGGCCTTTATCCCGACGGGCAAAGCGGGATCCATGCATTGTGGAAGCGCATTTGGGCAGAGTGGTTTCCAACCTGCCATTACGAACCGGCAAATGGGCCTGAGTTTGAAATGACGTACGATAGAGGCAATAGCATGTATGAAATGGAGGTTTGGATCCCTGTCGTTAAGAAAGCAGGGGTTTAGAAGGAGAAAAGCAGCACGAGGGTCAATCACTCGTGCTGCTTTCATCATTCACTGCGTGATTGAGCGCCTGTAAAAAAGCCGCCATGATAGGCGACTCTAACTCTTCATCGTTAAGTGAAAACGGGATACTTCCGGGCATATTGTTTGGACACCCGGTACAATTGCTCGACCTCCAATCGGTTGGTGGCACTGAACTCCTCATGATTTTTCGAACGGCAGCGATAGTTCGTCAGTACGCCCTCCAGCATGAGATAATACTTGGCGTTCACCGGGTAGAGCTGCCTTTCAAGAAATGACGACACACTTAGAAAATCGGACAGTTCCCCTGCCGCTTCCGGTTGACTTTCCCAATTTCGGAACAGCCACGTATACAACTCAGGGTGGAAGTTGGCCATCACGCCGCTGAAGCCGAAAGCGCCGATCCGGTAGCTGTCCAGGAGCGTAGCCGTGTTGGCGTTGAAGATTTTCAGACTCCCGCCCTGGACCGCCTCGAGTTTATCCCCGATCAGCTGCAGGTCGCAGCTCACGTCCTTGATAAACCGAAAGCGTCCGGTATCCGAGCATGTCTTCAGCATTTCGGGTGTCAGAAGGCGCCTATACGGGGCTGGACACTCATACAATCCGAGAGGTACGTGTTCCGGAATGCGCTCGAGCAGCTTATTGAGATTCGCCAGCCACACATCATCGGATTCCTCAGCCGCGGCGAGCCGGTTCGTGATTAGGACCACGGCGTCGACGCCGGTTTCCGCGATTGCGTTCAGCTCCGCTACTTGATCATCAAACGCATCCGATACATGACCCGATGCAATGACCGGTACCCTGCCGGCCGCCTTCGCTTTGACGAAGGCGGCGATCAATACGCGCTCCTCCAGGGTCAATGTATACATTTCGCTGGATTGACATACGGCAAACAGGCCGTCGGCCCCCCGCTCGATATACCAGTCGATAAGCCGCTCTAAGGCCTCGTAATCCACTTCGTTCTGCTCCGTAAACGGCGTTAGCATAACCGGCCAGTTGCCGTCGGTAATGATCTGATACATATGCGTCCCCTCCCAAGTGGTTCGTATCAATGGTTGAACATTATTCTTTTGCTGTGAGTATATTTTGCGGTTCCCTTCCTTCGAATATATCCAGCAATGCCTGAGCGGTTATCATGCTGACCCGCGTATACGTCTCGAAAGTTTCGGCTGCGGTGTGCGGTGTCGTAATCAGGTTTCCGATCTGCAGAATCGGATGGTCGGCGGATACGGGCTCGAACTCGTAGACATCGATTGCCGCTCCAGCGATAACTCCGGAAGACAGCGCCCGCGACAGCGCCTGTTCATCCACGACGGCTCCTCTCGCGGTGTTTATGAAAATGGCGGATGATTTCATCCTCTCAAAAGCCTTGTCATTCATAATATGGTGCGTCTCTAGCAGGCTAGGTAGATGCATGCTGACGATGTCGCTATGCGCCAGCACATGCTCGAAGGTTGTCAATGTAACGCCGTATTCGGATGCTTTGGCTTTATCTGGATATTTATCATAAGCGATAATCTCCACATCAAAGCCCTTCAACTTCTTCGCGGTGAGCTGGGCGATATTACCGAACCCTAGAAGGCCTATCGTTCCCCCGGCAAGCTCGGAGCCGACAAAGCGTTCCCAGCCGCCGTTCTTCGTCGATCGATCCAGTGCCGGAATGTGTCGTCGGACCGAGATCATCAATCCGATCGTAAGCTCGGCCACTGCATTGGCATTGCCCCTTGGTACATTGGTCACTTGTATTCCATATTTCCTTGCAGCCTCCAAATCGATATTGTCCACGCCGACGCCGAAACGGGCAATGCCTTGAAGCTGCGGCGCAAGCTTGAATACCGCCTCATTCCAAGTGTCCACGCCGGCAATGACGCCGTCGACCGATCCTACCACTTCCTTCAGCTCCTCGAACGTCAGCGGACGTCCGAAATGATTCTCGATAATCTCGCATCCATGGCTCTCGAGCAGCCGTTTCGCATCCGCACACAGTTTGGAATAATTCGTAGCCGTTACTAATACCTTTTTCGCCTTCATTATTTAACTCCTCCTACCGTCATTCCGCTTACCATATATTTCGATGTGAACAGATACATCACGATGACCGGAATCGATGCAATGATGGAGCCGCCCATCAGGGGTCCCCATGCGAATACGTCGCCGACGATCATATCCGACAGCCCCAGCGTGATCGTCTTGTCTGCGCCTTTAGTGACAACGACCAAAGCGTACAAGTATTCGCTCCAGCATAACGTGAACGAAAAAATGAAGGTAGCCGCAATGCCTGGCGCCGATAATGGAAAAATGATGTGGGTCATCGTACGGATTCGCGAACATCCATCGATCATGGCCGCTTCCTCGATTTCATCCGGGATGGATTTGAAATAGGAAATGAGCATCCACGTAGCATACGGAATCGTGATCGTCGGATAAATCAGCATGAGGCCGTAAATGGAATTGTTAATGCCGATTGCCGTCACCAGCATGTACAGCGGGATAAACAGAACGGCTCTCGGCATCAAGTATGCATAGAGAATGCTCTTAGAGATGAAGCTTCTCCCCCTAAACTTGAGCTTGGAGATCGCATACGCTGCCAGCATGCTGACCGTGATCGAGAACAAGGATACGATCAATGAGACGAACAAGCTGTTTTTGATATTCGTCATGAAGCCCTTTTCGTTGATCAGCTTATCGTAGGCAGTGCCGAGAAATTCCTTCGGCCAAAACGAAGGCGTCATGGAATAGATCTCCCCGTTGGATTTGAAGGAGGTAATCACCATCCAATATAAGGGAAAGAGCGCGAATATTAGCAGCAGCGCGAGCGTCGAGTATACCGTAATTTGTTTGCCGAGCGAATTCTTCATCAAGATCACTCCTTACTTGTCGGACGCTAGCGAACGCTTGGTCACATAATGGATCAGCATGATCAGCGGCGGCAGCGTAATGAGGGATATCGCAATGGCTTTACCGAGACTCATGTTCAGAAAGCCGACGGTATAGCTAAGCGTGGACAGCACCTGCGTGCCGTTGTCCGGGCCGCCGCGTGTCAGAAGCCAGATGATCTCGAAGTCGTTCAGCGTCCAGATGGTGGTGATGACGGAAGATAGAATGGTCACTTCTTTTACCGAGGGGAGCGTCATGTAGAAAAACCGCTTGACTGCTCCCGCTCCATCCAGCATGGCGGCTTCATACATCTCTCTGGACACCGTCTGCAGGCCGGCCAGAATGGCAATGCCCATGAACGGAATGCCGCGCCACACGTTGACGAGAATGACGGAGAACATGGCCAGGTCCGGTGTGGCCAGCCAGCCGACGGGACTGTCGATGAGCCCTGTTTTGAGGAGAATGGCATTCAGCACACCTCCGACGTCGGAATAAATCCACTGCCAGGTAAATACGGAAACAATGGTCGGAATGGTCCATGGAAGAAACAGCATCACCCTAAAAAAGTTTCGGGCAACGATATTCTCGTTGAGCACGAGCGCCATAATCATCCCGAACACCGCTTTCAGAATAACCGCCACCATCGTAAAGACAGCCGTGTTCCATACCGCCTTCCAAAACACGGAATCGGTAAACAACTCCACATAGTTCCGCAGCCCGATGAATGTTTCGGGAACGCCGACCACTTTATTCGTCAAGCTAAGATAGACCGCCCAGCAAAAAGGGAGCGCCATAACAGCCAGCAAATAAATTAGCACCGGACTCATAAGGAGGTAGGCCAGCCTGCTGCTTGTATCGCCTCGTTTCCGCCTCGGCGGAATCTTCCCCGGTGTTGTTTGGACTTCCAAGCTTTTCATTGAGAGCACCTTCTTTCTGTCGCTTCAGGATCGTCCGCAGCCACGGACCTTGCATCGATGCCTTGTATTCGGACTGCGGTAACCTGATGCGCGGCTAAGTCATAACCCTACTTCGCGTATACCGCCTCGATCTTACTCTGTAAATCGTCCACTGCTTGCTGAGCCGTGAATCCTGAATCCAGCAGCATTTTTTGGAAGACGTCGTTGACATATCGAAGATTATAAATCTCTCCAGCCTTCGGATTATACTCCCCTGGGTATCCAAGGAAAGCGAAATGTGCGATAGAGTCGACGAATCCCTTGTTCTTCTCCTCCTGCCACACGGATTCCTTTGCCAGATCCGTGTAGATCGGACCGGTCAATGGAGCCCCGTTCTGCACCCACTGGCCGTACCACGTTTTGTCCGTCATATATTCGATGAAGGATTTGGCGAGCTCCTTGTTCGGGGATGTCTTGAATATGCCCAGATTGTTGCTAATGCCAGGCACTACCGCTCCCTTCGGTCCTGCAGGCAGCATGGCAATCCCCGTGTTCTCGTACAATTCGGGATTATCATTCTTGATCGTCGCAGCCAAGCTGCCAACGTTGAAGATCATGGCCGACTGGCCGCTTAAATACGATTTGTTGTTGCCGCTGTCATCCCATCCGATGGAGCTTGGAGGCGTAACCTTATCTTCGATGAAAATGTCCCTGATCAGCTGAATCGCCTGAAGTGTTTCGGGCGACTTCACCGCCACGCTCTTGCCATCCTCGGTATCGAGAGAACCTCCGTAGGACCAGATGATCGCCCGGGTCAGCCATTCGGCATCCGAATTGCCTTTCCCGTAACCGAGCCCTGCACCGTATATCCCTTTGGAAGAATCCGTGAGTGCCTTCGCCATTTCACGGAACTCCTCCCAGGTTCCAGGCGGCTCGCTGTACCCGGCAGCCTGAAGCATGTCCTTGCGGTAATATAAAGCCGTGGACTCGGTCCAGAACGGCACCCCATATAGCTTGTCTTCGAACGTTACGGAGGTTTTCAAGCTGTCCTGTATTTCCCCGTTGGTGTTCTCCACCCTATCCACAACGTCGGTAACATCCTCGAGAACGTCCTTGGCGTAGAATTGTCCGACTTCCTGGTAGCCGAAGAAGGAGACGTCCGGCGTTGTACCCGACTCGATGGCTGCCGACCACTTCGGATAAAAGTCCTCGTACGCGATAAACTCCACGTTGACATTCACGTCATGCTCTTCCCCGAACTGCTTTGCCCTCTCTTGGATCATCTGGTTTTGCTCTTCGAACATTTGCTTCTTCATCCAAAATGTAATTGTTTCCTTCCCGGGATCGGCATTCCCTGATCCGCTGCCTCCCGTTCCCCCTACACTGCATCCTGCCATCAATATCATAGCTAAAGCTGCCGTTACCCATCGTATGGAGTTTTTCTTCCTCATCATCATGTTCACCCCTCAGCATATAGTGGAATGTCCTTACACCATTCATTGTAAGGGCTTCATAAACAGGGTTAAATGATATAGGCTTAACATCCGCTCTCCTTACTTAACATGATGGCCCAATCGAAAACAGCGGCCGAATAAGACAAAAAGGTCCGCTTCCAGCGCAAACGCATGGCTGGAAACGGACGGTATACAGTCTTTATTAGGGCTTTCCGGCTTCCAAGCTGTTTCGGTATTCTTGGGGCGTCACGGAATAATACTTTTTGAACACCCGAATAAAATAGTTCGGGTTGTGGTATCCCAGCTTCAGGGCAACTTCGAAGTTCTTCAAGGAGTGATCGGCCAGCAGCTCAGCTGCTTGCTCCATCTTTAGCCGGAGCACATAATCACTCAAGTTCGATCCGGTCTCCATTTTAAAGAGGCGGGACACGTGAACCGGATGCATATACATATGATCCGCAATGGCTTGCAGGGAAATATCCTGAGACAGATGGTCCCGTATGAACCGTTTCATCCGGGACACGGCAGCGCTCCGGTCGCTGCTCGTTGCCTGTTCGGCGCTCGACTCCAGTAGAGGCAGCACTTGGCCCACCCATTTGCCGAGCGTGGCCGCTGTCGTGCATTGCGACAGTCCCGTTACGTCCGCAAGGGACGCTCCGACGATATCGGCCAGACTGCGTCCGTTCTTGTGCGCATAAGTGCTTAGAGAGGAATATATAAAGAAAAAGGCCTCGATTACATGCGCCTGCGATTGGCTGTGCGCGAGCGACAATTCCTTCAGGATCTGCTCAAGCTTCTCTTTGACTTGCTTCCAACTGCCGGATTCCAGCAGATGATGGAGCAGCGGAGGCTCATAACACTTTTGCAGGGAACGGACCGGATGAAGCTCCTCTACATCTTCTGCGTAAACGAACATATCGCTGTGGCTGCCGATGTGGCGGCGCAAAGCGAAAAGACTGTCCTGATACAACTTTCGGACATCTTCCGGAAAGGAACCTCGTTTTCCTATCAGGACGGAGATCGTTCCTTTCAGGTAACGGCTGACGTTCATCTGTAACTGCGCCGCCAGATGCTTGAGTTCATTTTCCTGCGCATGCTCATGGGCGTGCATCCTATCCGCGGAATCATCGTTTTCAAAAATAAAAAAGACGAGATATCCGTGTATGTCCCTGCATCGCCACAACCGAAACCGTTCCCCGAAGATCTCGTCCGCCATGTTACCGATCGCGTACTCCATGATGGAGGAGTCATAAGGACTCATTTCCGTCAGACGGTCCTCCATCCGTACGAGCATCAAAGCCGCTTGATTCCCGATGGCGGATTTCATTTCAAGCAGCTCCAGTTTTTCGGCCCAAACGTTCTTTGGTGATTTCATGCCTTGAAGCAGCTGATTCAGAAATTCGCCTCGAATCTGAGGCAGATTAGCCCGAAATGCCTGGACCGCACGGTTGTAGGCTTCGCTGGACTCACGCTCCTGCCGCAGCGATTCCACAGCTCCGCCTACTTTTTCAAGAACGACTTCGTCGCTGACAGGCTTAAGCAGGTACTCATAAGTGCCAAGCGTTATGGCTTCCTTCGCGTAAGCAAACTCGGCATAACCGGACAACAGGATCGTTTTGATCTTCTTCCATCTCGATCTCGTGATTTCGACAAGCTCGAGGCCGTTCATCCGTGGCATCGTGATGTCGGATATCATAATGTCGACCGGCTGCGTCTGCAGTATTTCCAGCGCTTCGAATGCGGAGTATGCCTTGTGCACCCCTTCGATCCCGATTGTCTGCCAAGGTATCGTATGCGCCAACCCCTCTACCACGCTTGCTTCATCATCAACGATCAGCAATGTATACAACATCATCCCCCCTTGCCCTACTTGGATCTTCCCAGCATAATTCTACGCGAAGCCCCCCTGACGGCGATTCCGAGAAGGTCAAGCCCGCATGTTTGCCGTACCGGGTAATCAGTCTCTGATGAATGTTCCATAGACCGAATCCCCCGCTTTCGTTCAAGGGCTCCTCGACCTGCCGCTTCAGCTTGTCGATGATGCCGACATCCATGCCCTGACCGTTGTTGTCAATTCTAATTCTGCATCGACTCCCTTCGGTTTCTCCGGAAATATGAATCATCGCGAAATCCAATTGATCCTCGACGCCATGGATGACGGCATTCTCCACGATTGGCTGGAGCAGTAAGCGCGGAATCTCGAGCTGCATCATACGTTCGGGAAACTCGATCTCGAAGGTCAGGCGCTGAAGTCGCAGCATCTGAATCGTTAAATAATTGTCCACCAGCTTCACTTCCTCTTCAAGCGGCGCGGTCGGCTTTTCTAATCTCGTCGTATACCGGTAATACTCCCCCAAATTCAGGGCCATGGCCACGACAGCTTCCTTCTCACCGAGATTTGCCATGTTTTTGATGTAGAACAGGCAGTTATACAGGAAGTGAGGGTTGATTTGCGATTGGAGCTGCTTAAGCGTAGCTTCCTTGGATCGCAAAGACTCTTTGTATACCCGTTCGATGAGCTCCTCGATTTGTTCCGCCATATTATTGAAGGAGTGAAACAGATACATGAATTCGTTTTTCGGCGGATCCTTCAGGCGTGTCATATATTGACCATCCCTGATCCTTCTCACCGCATGAAGCAGGCGGGAAATCGGACGCTGAACATTGCGGTACAACAATAAGGTCAGCAGTAAGACGAGAACAAGCAGGAGCGATACGGAAATGTAAAAGAGGGTGCTGCTTAAGGTAATCGGGGAATATACGCTGTCCAGGCGGACGAAATCTACCAGATACCAACCCAAACTGCTGGACAAAACGTAATTCATTACATATTTGCCTTGCCCGGATTGCACGATACGGCTGCCCTCTTCCCCAAGCTGCATCTCGTTCAGGATGCCGGCCGCCATTTGAATCGTCTCCTCGACCGATGTGCTGTTGGTAATAACGGTTCCGTCAGATGCATACAGGAATGGCTCGCTATCCCCATCCTGCTTCAACCGATTCAGCATATTGACAAGATTCTGGTCGGTGAAACGGACCTCCACGATCAGATCTTGCGATGAAGCGGACGTTCTCATCCAGCTGAAAAAAGATTGTCCACGCGAATCCCGATGATAAGACCAGCTCTGCTCATGGGCATGAGCCAAGTATTCGGCATCATACCTTGCAGACAAATCGGTAGTCAGCAATTCTTGATGCTGCATCAGGTACATTAGGATTTGGCTGTCCCAGCTGCTAGTTGCAATCTGCATATTCAACATATCCGTGATCCGCTGCTGGCTGTCGATTCGTTCCATGAGGGTGCTCCGTGAGTACTCCGTCAGATAACTCTTGATCCCGTCATCATTGCTCGCAATCACCGAATATTTGGTAAGCTGATCGATCATGTTGTCCATCTGACTCATGAAGAACGTCAGTCGGTTCCGCTGGCCCTCCTCCACAGCTGAACGAACGACGTTGATGCTGACCTGATGGGAGTAGGCATACAGCAAAATAATCGGAATAACCAGGACCGCCAGCAATGTTGTTAGCTTCGCAAACGTACTTGTTCTTAACCGCTTCATCAAAAAACATACCCCCGTGTCAGAGCGATTCGCTCTACTTCTCGCTGTCGATCAGTTCTTGCAATTGAACGTTTGCCGACTCGGCAGCAACTCCGACATCTTCGCCGATGAGTCCCTTCACCACGATGCCGCCGATAATGTCCCTTGCTTCCTTCACGTGAATGACTTTTGGACGGTCGTAGCTCATTCCGATCGGGATGGATTCATTGATCACCGGAATCAGCTCCTCCGGAAAGCCGGAGATGCCTTCCTTGTCATGCCACAGCGAGCCCCGGGCTCCCGGGTTACCGATCTTCTGGGCTTGCAGCACCATGTCCCGGCCCGAAGCCCACTCGATGAAAGCCCAGGCCGCATCCTTGCGGGCCGATTTCGCATTGATGCCTATAGCCCATGCAGTGGTGCTATACGGCTTACGACCCGCATCGCCTGCCGGAAACAGCGCATACCCAATCTTCTCCTTCGCCAATCCTGATTGCGTGAGCATGGGGTAGATCGCGCTGGCATCGGTGAAAAAGGCCGCTTTTCCTTGAGCGAACAAATCCGCAGACTGAGTCCAACTGTAGTTCAGGGCATCAGGTGGACCATATTTTCCAAGCAGCCTTACATACCGTTCTATTCCCTTGACCGCTTCCTTTGAGTTCAGTACCGCCTGATCTTCGTTCGTAAAATTTCCGCCTTCGGAGTAAACGAAGGACGAGAGCTGGGTGACGAGAGCGCTTCGCTGCCCTCTTGCAACAAATCCGTAGACGCCACGCTCGGGAACGTGCACCTGCCTGACCGCCGCTTCCAGCTCGTCCAAAGTCTGCGGCACTTCGATTTCTTTATTCTCCAGCAAATCCTTGCGATAAAATAAAATCTGCTGCTCGGTTGAAAGAGGGACGGCAAGCAGCTTTCCGTCCACCGTTACCGATTCCAACGCCGTTGACGAAAAATCGGCAAAGTCGTAACGTGGATCCGATACGGCATACGATTCCAAGGGCGTTAGCCAGCCATTGTTCTCATACAGACTCAGCTCTTCCAAAGGCCGGATCATGAACACGTCGGGACTTTCGCTACCTACCGTCATCTGCACAAACATCTTTTGGCTGAGCTGTTCATTGGTTAACGCTTGAAAATCAACCTTGATGCCCGTCTCCTTCTCGAATTCGGGAAGATGGGCGCGAAGGATATCCGCAACCGGGTTTTTGGCCATATATGCGGTAATCCGCACGTTGTCAAACGGTCGTTCCGATTCGGACATTCTGCTGTCGGCTCCGTTCCTCCCCGCCATGCATCCAGCCGCCGACACCATCATGACGACGATCCATAACACCTTGCAGAAACGTCCTGCAACCTTCATAACTCCCCCTCCTGTTCAGTCGGTCATAAATCGATATTAAAGCGTTTACAATGAAGAAGACACTGAAAAAATTTAACATTTGGTACACTTATTTAGCATTTCATGCAAAGCGGCCAGAAGATTGGCCCCCATCTTGGCGAATAATGGCCCAGATCCATAAAGATGTAGATACTCAACTAAGCGGATAAGAAAGTACGCGCGCTTGTCTTCCTCGGCTGATGATAAAAAAAAAACCGCGATTGTCGCGGCTTCTTAACGTCTTTGACCCATTTTATTCTTCGTTAATAACAAGGTATCCTTTAATTCCTCCAAAGCTATTCTTTGTCTCTATTCTTTTTACGTACAATTAATAGAAGCAACGATGCCCAAAATAAAAGGTTCGAAACCTTTACCAACCAATTATATCCTCCACTTTGGGATCCCAAATCAAAGAGAATATGAGCGATACTAACTAACGCCGTCATGATAAATATAATGAAAATCATTTGAAACATGGCTTAATCCCCCATCTAAGAAGCCGGCAGTTTTACAACAGCTGTAAGTCCTTTCCCTCGATCACTCTCCAGTATCAGTTCTCCCTGATGAGCCTTGGCAATTCTCGCCACCATGGGGAGTCCCAGTCCATGTCCCTGTCGGGCCGGGGGAGTTCGTCCAGAACTATAGGGAAGCAAAATCACGCATTTAAGTTCTTCTTTCGGGATGCCTTTTCCGTTATCCGATACCACAAAGCTGTAGAACATCCCGTCTGCCGGACCCGTTTTCATTTCAATTTCACATCCGTCCGGATTATGCCTGATACTGTTCTGTACCAAGTTCGTTATCGCCCGATACAGCAGCCGTTCATCCCCACTCACGATCAGACTCTCGTCCATCTCCTGAAGAGAAATGTCATAGCGCTCATCAAGGCCGTTGTTTAAAAAGTCGGATACGACCTGCCTGGCCAACGCGGAGAGACGGATCGACTTGAACTGTAATGGCTGCATTTCATATTCCAGCATCGATACCAAATTCAGATCGCTCACCAGGGAGCGCAAGCGTTCCCCTTGGCGGCGGATGATTGCAGCCTGCTGTTTATGCTCGGCAGACAGTTCCGGCTGGTCCTCCAACTCGCTCGCATAACCCAGAATCATGGACAGCGGTGTCCGGATATCATGGGAGATGCCTGCGATCCAATTCGATCTTGCAACGTCCCTCGCTTTGAGTGCATCATTCTTCTCCTGGAGCATCTTTGAGGTTGAATTGATACTTTGGGACACATCATTGAATATCCCCCCGGTATCCACCTGGACCGGCTCTTCCTTCGAAAGAGCATGGATGCCATGAATCAACGGTCTTATCCCCCGGACGATCCGGGTCCCGATTAACACGGAAACCAGCAGGGCAAGGGCTGCATTGCACAACAGTACCAGCAAAATTCGTACAGGCAAAGACCTTAGCCACTCGATCAAGAAGTCGAATTGGTATTTCCCGTATGTGTTTTTGGGATAGCCCAATACCATCAATCCATCTTCTCGTTCCCATACGTATACGGGGTATTCCATCAGATAGTAGCGGGAGAACTTGGCTACGTCCGTTACATCATAGGATCTTGGAATGTCCGCTGGCAGTCGTTCGCTCCACTGTACCTCCCCCTCCCGATCCATCAACATGGCCCATGCTTGGTGTGTATCCAGCAGCTCCACCCCCTCAACGCCAAGCGCATAGTTTCCCTGCTGCAGAACCAATTCATTGGCTAATTTCTGTACAGTTGCTTCAGGGGAAAGCCCTTTGTGTTTTTCCTGGAATATCAATGAACCGAGTAATACCAGATTGAACAGTAACAAAAGAAAGGAAACGAGAATCGTCGAACCGACAAACCGCCTTAATATCCGGATTACGCCATCCATCATCGGGACTCCTGTGTCATGAGTTTATAGCCGAGTCCGCGCACGGTTAACAAATGTACCGGATTTGATGGGTCTACCTCAATTTTCTCCCGAATGCGTCGAACATGCACCATCAAAGTGTTCTCATAACCGTAACTCTCATCGCCCCATACGGCTTGGCATAAAGCGTCGCTGGTTACGATCCGGCCCTGATTCTCATAAAGCTTCATCAGTATAGAGTGCTCTTTGGCAGTCAACGGGAATTCTTTGTGCTCCCCCAATACGACCGCGCTATCCAAATCAACCGTTAGAGCACCCAACCGGAATACAGGCAACCGTTCTACGATGTTGGAGGCATACACCCGCTTCAGAATGGCCATCAGTCGGAGAATGAGCTCCCTGGGCAAAAAGGGTTTGACCATATAATCATCTGCACCCAGGCCCAGCCCGAGCAGCCGATCTTCATCTTCACCCCGTGCAGACAGAAACAGCACAGGCATATCCGTGAACGACCGGATGGATGAAAGCAGCGAAAAGCCGTCTCCATCCGGCAGCATGATATCCAATATGGCGGCATCTGGTTTTTCCGATCTGCATACAGACAGGGCGTCCGTGAAATTGCCGGCAGTATAAATCCGGAAGAATCCTTCCCTTCGCAGGAAACGTTCGATCATCTCTCTTATTTCGGGTTCGTCGTCAACAATCATTATTTTTTTATTCTTCATCAAATCCAATGTACATCACCCAATTTAGTATACATGACGAATGCTTGTAGACGGTATTTTCTTAATCTGATTTAAGGTAAATGTAAGGTTAACTTCAGCGAGGCGCAAGAATCCTGATCTATAGTGAGCAACAGAGACTATTATGAAATGGAGTTGAAATCCATGTTAATTACGTCGTCCCCCATCGTGGAGACCTACAATCTGTCCAAAACATACAATGGCACACACCGTGTGAACCAAGTGAATCTTGCGGTGCATCCCGGACAAATCTTCGGCTTCCTGGGCCCGAACGGAGCTGGCAAAACAACCACGCTTAAGATGCTGCTCGGGCTCATTAAACCTACCGGAGGCAAGGTCAAAGTGTTTGGCAAAGACTTGGACAATCATCGCCCGTCCATTCTGAACCAGACCGGTTCCCTGATCGAATCTCCTTCATATTACGGCCACCTGACAGGACTTGAGAATTTGAAGGTCATGCAGCGCCTCCGCAGCGTTCCGAACAAAAATATTGACGAGGTACTCCGAATTGTAAGACTCGAAAATCATAAGCATAAAAAGGCAGACCAATACTCTTTGGGTATGAAACAACGGCTAGGCATTGCCATGGCTTTGCTCGCCTTTCCCAGCTTGCTGATTCTGGATGAGCCAACGAACGGCCTTGATCCGGCGGGGATCGGCGAAATCCGTGAGTTAATTAAATCCCTTCCCGGACATTACGGGATTACCGTGGTGTTGTCGAGCCATCTATTGTCCGAGATCGAACAGATTGCTACGTCCGTGGGCATTATCAATGACGGTAAGCTTCTTTTTCAGGGGACGATGCAGAATCTCCAAGCCAGCAACAAAGCGACAATACGTTTCAAGACAACGGACGCAACAAGAGCGGAGAAGATTCTGCTAACCCAAGGATATTCACCCAAAATTCAGGGGGAACAGCTTGTGTTTACACATCTCCCGGATGAGGAAGTTTCACGTATAAATCGGGTAATGGTGGAGCAAGATCTTCCCGTCATCCGAATAGAGGAGCATAAAAAAAGCCTGGAAGACATTTTCCTTGACTTGACCGGAAGGGAGCGTAGCCTGTAATGAAAGCTCTGTCCCTGGAGTATTTCAAAATTCGCCGCAAACGGATATGGGTCATGCTCACGCTCTTTCTTGCAGCAGAGATGGCTTGGGCCTCCATGTCCATGAGTATTTCGATCTCAAGGAGCGAAGCGAATGCGAGTTGGGAAGCCTTGATATTCGGCATCTCTTCCATGAACGGTTTGTTTCTACCTATAATTTCAGCTATTGTGGTTTCCCGCATTTGCGATATGGAGCATAAAGGTAACACATGGAAAATGTTAATGACAACCCATATAGGTCGAAATCAAATCTACGCTGCAAAATACATATGCGCCAACAGCCTAATTCTATACGGCATTGCAGCGCAGGCTGTATTCATCGTGGGATTCGGCATATCAAAAGGCATTGGAGGAAGTTTACCTCTTTTCCTGCTTGTTCAATTTACCCTTGGAACGATGTTAACGACGTTTGTCATCATCGCTCTCCAGCAATGGTTGTCCCTTATTGTACGGAATCAGGCTTTCTCCTTATGTTTGGGCATGTTGGGCGGTTTTATCGGAACGACATCCGGTCTGTTTCCGTCCGGCATTCGTCACCTGTTGATTTGGTCCTACTACATGGATCTAAGTCCAGTTACCTATGTGTACAGCTCCACTTCAGGTTCATATCGATCCGGTATGCTGCCTGCCGGATTACTATTTGCTTCCCTTCTTCTGGCAGCGATTTTCTATTTTGCAGGAAGCATTCACGCTTCAAAACAAGAGATCTAAGGAGGAATCCCATGTTAAGGAGCATTTCCGCCGAATGGCTCAAACTTCGACATACCCGCATCGGCCTGGTACTTGCGATACTGCCCGTATTCAGCCTGCTGATCGGATGCTTTAACTTTTATTTCAACCAAGCGGCCTTGCAGAACGGGTGGTACAGCCTGTGGACACAAGTCAGTTTGTTTTATGGAGAGTTTTTCCTGCCCATTCTGATTGCCATCTGCTGTGCCTTTGTATGCAGATTGGAACACGCAAATCGTAACTGGAATATGGTTCTTGCTTCCCCGATGCCCATCACCAGCCTGTTTGCTGCCAAATTGTTTACCGTCAGTCTGCTGATCCTCGCGGCTCAGGCCTTCTTTATGTCCATGTACTGGACAGCTGGCCGATTGTTCTCCATTTCGGATGCATTCCCAATGGAAACCGTAGTATGGAGTCTTCGCGGATGGTTCGCTTCCATTTCCATTGCGGCACTGCAGTTGGGGCTATCCATAAGGATCAGAAGTTTCGCAACGCCTATCGGTATCAGCCTTTGCGCCGTTTTTCTGGGACTCGGCTTGTATGTACTGAACTTTGGCCTGTTGTTTCCCTACTCCTTGTTAACCATAGGCATGGGCGTCCTGAGTCAACAAGGACTAACCCCCGCGGAGAACCTGGTTTTTATGTTCATGAACAGCGCCTTTATTCTGCTATTCGGAGCATGGTCCATCCGTTGCTTGAAGTATAAAGATATCGCTTCATCCTAAATTCATAAAGAAAAAGGTTAAGCAAAACGATTTCAAACGGAGCTTATCTGAGTCTGGGGTGTATGTCTCTATCATTCGAGGAGTAACCTACTGGGAAGAAGTTACGGCAGACGAAATTCCGTCCCGGCCGCAAACATCCGTGCCACACTGAACTTCAACAGTATACGTTTAATTGAAGATTTGGCAGTTAAAATAAAAAAGTCGCCCTAATGGCGACTTTTCTGCACAAATATCATTTTGTCATTTGCATTCATATTTATAATAATTTTGTACATGCACTGCCTCAAATCCAACCGACTCATATAATCTCAAAGCGTGATCGTTTCTCGTTTCGACTTCTAAGTGTACCGTATAACCGGCAGAGCTTTGCTTTTTAACGACTTGGCGAAGCGCTTTTCTGCCTATGCCTCTGCCCTGATATTCCGGCAAAATGGAGAAACCATAAATCCACGCCTGCCCCTCTTCACGGCTCACCCGAAGTTTCCCAACCGTTTCTTCGTTCACGTCAATCATGAGCATATCCGTATGATCCGCAAAACGGTGGTTTTCCATCGCTCTGGCGTCATCTTCGTCCAATCCGAACGCCGTTACGGACAAATGAACGCTCATTTCGAAATCCTCTTCGGTTGCCTGTCTCAGAAGAATATCGTCCGTCTCCTCCAGAGGCGTATGCCGCCATTCCATTTGATGCTCCGAGAATGCATATTCAGCACCTTGTTTATTCAAAAAGAATACTGCCGCATCGGATCCTGCAGGCGCGTTCAGCAAGATTTTCTTGTATCCATTTGATTTTACATGTTCCATTGCCAGGTGAAACAACCGCCCGAAATGCCCTTTTCGACGTTCACTTGGCTTTACCATGCCACATACCTCGACAGTAGAACCAAACGCATACAGACCTAAAAATGCCATAAGCTCGCCATTCGCATCATAATGAAAATAATCGAACGGCTCCGTTTTGCGTTCTCTAAGCATGTCCCAGTTAAGCTTCAGTTGTACATGATCATGAATTTCACACTCTTTTTGCAATTGTTCAATTGCTTGTAGTTGTTTAGTCGTTAACATGTTTCCTCCTTATTAACTGCCGCATCAATAAACTCAGTTAGATATATTCATACCCTAGCCGGGAGACAACATATTTGTCTGTTGAGTTCTACTTTATCATCCTTACATGATGAGAGGACGTTGACTGACTGCCCACAGAAAAAAACTTGTGGCTAAATGCCAACAAGTTCTTCTCTTATTCAACACTCGTTATTTCATGCCCTTTTATTTTACCTCCATCGCGCGCCAAATCACGGTAATCGCTTCAGCGCGGCTAGCATGAGATTGGGGTTTCAACATGTTGTTGGTATAACCCTTCATGATTCCATGATCTACTGCAATCATCATCGCTTTCCGTGCCCAAGACGCAATCTTATCCTGATCGGCAAAGGTTTTGCTGGTAAGCGCATCGTCCAATTGAAATGCTTGAACCACCATTTGCGCCATTTCTTCGCGTGTAATGAAATCGTCAGGGCCAAAGGTAACCGAATCGTATCCTTGAATAATTCCGTATGCATACGCCGTTGAAACGGCTTGCCTCGCCCAATGATCCGTTGTATCGGCGAATTCCTTATTACCTTTACTAGCGAGACCCAATGCTTGAACCAAGATCGCTGCGAATTCTGCTCGACTCATCATACGGTCAGGTCTGAAGCTTCCGTCTGTATAACCGTTCACGACGCCTTTTTCTGCAAGATGCTCAATGTTCTTTTGCGCCCAATGACCTTTGATATCAGTAAACGCAACACCGATTTCTACAGGCACAATCGTTCTCGCAAAAATTGCAAATGGAGTAAAGTGGTCGGTAGTACCGCTTATTGTCCCCGCATTCCAGTCTATGTTGACGTTATCCAGCGCTACCCATTCCTTCGTTTCTTCGTTAAACTGACGAAGTCGGAGCACATGACTGCCTTTTTGTATGGTGTTGGCGTCAAATTTCAAGCTGATGGTTACGTCTTGATCGAATGTTCCGGTTACATCTTTCTTAAACTCAACGACTTTACTTACTACTCGCTCTCCTTCAGATAGTAGAAATTTATCACCATCTGGAAGTGTTAGATTTATGGATAAACAAAATGGTCGATTCAGTGCTTTAGCAGGGATGAGAATCTGTCCCCCTTCAAAAACAATGCTTCTCCCTTCCAAGGCAACAGGAAAGGCGTTGTTCGGGAGTGAACAAACATGGCTACCGTTAGTGAGATTTGAATCGCTTGCTTCACTCGGCTTCTGCGTTATCAAACGATACCGGCTGGACGTCACGTTAACGGCATTACCTGTTTGGTCTTGTGCTCTTACATGCAAGTACCAGTCACCGTCAACGCCGCTTTTCATAAGCGTGGCCTCGTTCGCAAACGGTCTCCAGCCTGTGGCTGGCATGGACGAATCGGTCGTCCACTGAAACTCCAGCGAGGCTGTATCTATGCTGCTACCAGCATCAATGACCGTTACTCTCGGTGTTACCGATGTAACCTGCATTTCGCTTCCATTAGGGTAAATCGTAATCGATGGCGGCGTATGGTCAATCTTCACCGTGATGTCAAGGAATAACATATTGCCTGCTTGATTGGACGCCTCAAATCGAATGTTCGTCTCGCCTTCGCTCGATATATCGATGGGTGCTTCGTTCTCGTAGACTTGTGAAAGCCCCCCGTTCAGCGTATAGGTCAGATTGGAGATCTCGCTGACTGCCGATTCGGCATAGACGCTCAAGGTTACGCTCGAGCTGCTCCATTCACCGCTCGTATATTCACTTCCGTCCGCCTTTACTAGTGTAGGTGTCAAGTGTATACCTGTCGTGCTGATACAGACTGTACGTCCTTCAATCGTTTCATTTCCCGCTGTATCAACGGCTTTGAACGAGATGTTATGAACACCTTCATCGCGGAGGACGATATCAGATAAATAAGGGCTCCACGACACTCCGTCATTAAGCGAATACGTAAATGAAGTGACGCCAGACTCGTCAGATGCCTCTGCACTTACGTTAACCGGTTGATTGCTCCATGTGCGATCAACGTATTTCATTCCATCCGCCGTGGTCATCGTAATAGCGATGGATGGCGGTGTATGGTCAACGGGACGAGTCAGGTTATCGACCATTCGATCCGTTAAACTGAGCAACGCATTGTTTGCTAGGTCGGAAATGTTTCCGGATGGTTTATCGTAGGACAGGAGAACTTGCTGGTCTTCTTCAATTGCTTTCTCTACGTTAAAGACAAGCGTATCCGTTCCCGATCCGTTCACCCGAGTAATAGTAGAAATTTTTCCATCCGTTGTAATCGCAATTCCCCCGGCGTCTGTGAGGTTGACTTCTTCATCAAAGGTCACGATGACGCTGTTCGGATGCCCGCTTTCGATCTTCGCACTGGAGATGGTTGGCGGAGCAGCATCCCATTCTAGATTAGCTGCAATTCCTTGTAAAACAGGAAACATAGCTCCTTCATTTAACACCCAGATTCCGCGGAAGTCCCACTCGGTACCGAAGAGTGCGTACTGTTTCAGTTCTGACGTGACCCTCGGTTCACCTTTGCCCGTATCAGATTGCCCGGTTGTTTCCTTATTATAGAAGCTCGCCGTAACCGTGCCGAAATCCCGTCCGACCAGGCCGCCGACTTCGCCGCTGCCGCTTACCCTGCCGACGGCATAAGCAGTCTTGATGTCTCCGACATTCCTTCCCACTAGGCCGCCCACGTCGTAACGACCGGAAACGGAACCGATTGCGTACGAATCATGCACCTTGCCGCTCTCATTCCTTCCGACGAGACCTCCTACAAAATGCATTCCGGCAACGCCTCCGGCGGCGAAGGACAGGTTAACTTGGCTATTCATATCATGGAGTCCTACCAATCCGCCGACATTGTATTGACCATTAACTTGACCCGTTGCATAGGCATTATTTACCAAACCCGTATTCAAGCCGATTAATCCACCGATGTGACTGTTTCCGCTAACGCTCCCGACAGCATACACAGCTTCAGTTACACTCCCCATGCTGTTCCTTCCAACCAAACCGCCGACTTCGTCTTTTCCATTGACCGCAGCACTTGAACTAGAACTGCCGATCGTTCCGTCGTTATTCCCGACCAGGCCACCTGTCTTGTCCGCTCCGGTAACATTTCCCGTAACATGGACCTTTATAATCTGACTGCCGGGACCGTTCTGTCCCGACAGCATGCCTGTCTGAACGCCGCCGGTGACATTCCCGTTCTTCAAATGAACGTCTCGAACCTCACCACCAGCAATAGTCCCGAACATTCCGACGCTCATTAAACTGCTCCTGTTGATGTAAAGGCCTGTAATATCATATCCATGACCGTCGAGTCTTCCTGTGAACGGAGTGCTCCCATTACCGATGGGTTCGAAGCCGAAGCCTTGCCCTGCACTTGTCGCCCACATATCGGAGCGAGTGTTGTCAGTGAACGTCGTATCAAAATCAATCCCCTGCTTCAGTGCGTAATTCGACGACAGATCCATGGCCATCAGCTGCAGTTGATGCGAGTTCCAGATTACGGCCGACCATTCGGAGCGAAGGAATGGTCGCGTCGAGTCTTCGACCATAAACCAGTCATTCTTGAAATCCCAGCCGGAATAGCTCGATTGGGTTAGTGCCTGTGCAGTCGTGAGGCTGCTTGCGGTACAGGATCCGTATGTATCGTATCCACAGGCGCTATTCAAACCGACAGTTTCAGCATCCCAGAAACTGCTTTTAAAAGTTCCACTGTTACTCCCAACCAGTCCGCCCACGGATTGATCGCGCCCACTAACGTAGCCGGTGGCGTATGACTGAACAATCAATCCGTGGCCCGTGCTGCCCACAAGACCGCCGACAGCACTTTCACCATGGACTGTTCCCGTGGCATATGACTGGCTAATGAGAGCAGAAATATTATAACCGACCAGTCCGCCGACGTGTCCAGCGCTCCCGCTGACGGCACCCGTAGCGTATGAACGGTTTATTTCTCCACCTTCATTGTCCCCTACTAACCCACCGACTATAGAGGCGCCACTGATCCTGCCGGCCGCATAGGAATCACTCACCGTCCCGTCATTACGCCCTACCAAACCACCGACATAATCAGCGCCGGTGACGGCATTCGTAGTGTAGGAGGAGGTTATTTTACCGTGAATGCCATTGTATCCTGCCAACCCTCCGGCTGTGGCCATATGGCTTCTAACCGTTCCGGTAACGTAGGATAAGTGAATGGTTCCATCGCTACGTCCTGCCAGCCCACCCACATGGTTGTTTCCTATGATTGACCCTCCTTCGAGAGCGATATGTTCGATCACCCCGTTAGAGCCTACCATCCCGAATAGGCCGACCATGTCCATCTTGGGCTGATTAATGGTGAGATTACGGATGGCATGACCCGCTCCATCGAAGACACCGGTGAACGGGTCATTTCCGCTTCCGTCGTAGCCGATAGGTACAAAGCCAGCCCCATTACTCCAATTTGCCGTCTCCGAAGCATCGACATCCGCTCCGAGCCTGTAATGAGCGTTCAAATCATTACGCACAGCGTTTAATTGATTTAGCGTTGTAATAATGTAAGGATTGTTCGCCGTCCCATCACCGGACATGGGATCATTCGGAAGAGCGAATGCTTGAAACGGGATGATGCCTATCACGAGCAATAATGCCATCAAAATAGAGAAGATGCGTCTCATCTGGTCTTTTCTTCCTTTCGTTATTCAGTTGCCACGATGAACATTATATTGGATTTTTCGCGAGTTCGAATCTAACCCCGGTTATAGGCCCGGTTATAGTTCACAAAAAGAGACCCGCCACACTGGCGGATCTGCTGTTACCACCTATGATGATTAACCTTGAAACTCTTGACCTCTTGTAATCGCCTCGACTCGGTTTTTCGCCTGCAGCTTGCTGTAAATGCGGTTGATGTGCGCCTTCAAGGTCCCCATTCCGATACCGAGCGTTTCAACGATCGCCGGATTGTCCATCCCCTCCTCCATATAACGAAATATTGCATATTCGCGTGGTGTCAGAAGCTTTTCTAAGGTTGCTTTGCCTTGTACCGAAGATTCGGCTGTTCCTCCGAAAGCGGACAATATTCTCCGCACATAGGCCAGTGAAGGCGCGTTTTTATCTCGAATATTCCCTTTTTGACGATGTTGGACATATTCCCCTAACAGCTGCGCCACCAGATGTCCTTTATCAACAAACACACGGATATAATCATCGGGTTTCGCAAATATAAGCGCCTCTTCCAGCTTGAGCAGCGCTTGTTGCGGCTTATCCATCATCTGCAGCAGCATCGCCTGAAGCACTTGGATCTCCAAGGCGTCCATCGGACGATGTCCTTTCACCGCGATTTGCAGCAATCTCTCAGATAACGCCCATGCCTCCTGGCTCTTGCCGGTCTCCATCAACACCCTAACGAGGAAGATATAGACGAATAGCTGATAAACGGATACCGGATCATCCGACGAGACCTTGTAACGATCCCTCCATTCCACAGCTGCTGACAAGTCTCCGGATTCCATTCGCAGACGAGCCAATTCGACATCGAGCAAGATAGGGGCTGCCTTAGCGCCATCCTCAATCGCCCTTCTATAGGCATCTTCCAGCCATTTTTCGGCCTGACTGATGTCCTGCCTGGATGTGCTGATCCGTGCCAGGAAAAGACTCGCGGGAACGTATACCTTCTCTGGTTGGTAATGCGCCTGACTCGTCCCATGTAATCCCAGCTTCAAGTAATCCTCCGCCTGCTCCAGCTCGTTGCGTTCGTAGAGTAATTCGCCATAACAAACTACGACCGAATCCTGCAGACCCATGGGTTTCATGAATTCGATCATGCTCAAAAAGAACGTATCCGAAAGGCCCCGAGGCAAATGCTGGCCCCGCTTGCCATTGTATGACCTGTATATAGAAGGAGATAGCGGCATATGAGGAGACGCAAAGATCAGATCCGTCCCTGTAGGACTATGCTGAAGTGACAGACGGATATACTCCAGCCCTTTGATCATGTCCATGTCGTATTGGGTTGCTTTAAAGTTCCTGACATAATACAAGTATCCCAAATAGCGATCCTTCTCTTCCGGACTCCAGCTTGCCGAGGAAGCAGCATAATGCTTCTCCGCTAGCTGTAAATACCGTTCCGACAGCTCCAGTTCCTGAGACCACAACAACGAAAATATATACGAAAAAAAGAGGTAAGGATACTGCATAAGCAGTTCCTCGGGAATCGCCGACAACCAAACCTTCATGGTCGAGAATTCCCGGCGGACCATTAAACTTCTCATCTGTTCTAGCAAATGAATCGCTTCCGAATAATAGGTACCAGCCAAGTAGTAATCTATCGCTTCTTCTAGCAACCCCTGCGATTCACACCAGGCTGCGGCCGATTGGAAGAGCACATTCGTCTTAGCCGGATCCAGGCGTCGCTGCTGCTTCAGCAAAAACTCGCCGAATACATGGTGAAATCGGTACCAGTCCCTGTCCTCATCCAGCGGGATAAGGAACATGTTGCGTTTTTCCATCTCCGCCAGCATCCGTGCGCCGTGTTCGCCAGCTATAACCTGACATAGCTGCCCGTTCATCCGCTGTAAAATGGAGACGTTCAACAGAAATTGCCTCGTTGGCTTATCCAACGACTCAAATACTTCCTCGAATAAATAAAGGTCGACACGTTCAGGGGTGGATTGAGCGTACTTGAAAGCTCTCCTCCCCTCATCTTGATGAATAGACAACGAGACCAGCCTAAGTCCTGTCACCCAGCCCTCGGTCTGGAATTGGATTCGTTCAATCTGCTCCCTCTGCAGCTCCCCCATCTCCACGGTGTGGAAGAAATCCACTGTCTCCTGCAAATTGAAACACAAATGCTGGGTATGGATTTCCTGGATCCAGTCCCGACTAATCCATCTCGACTTCAGAAATCCATGGATGCTTCGACTTGAGAAACAAAGATGCACGCTTGAAGGCAAATACTCTATAAAATACGACACGGACGCCTGGATATCCGTATTATGTATGACATGCCAGTCATCCAATATCAGGATAACCGGCTCATTCAAGCCGCTTAATTCGTTTAACAATGCAACCATAAATGGTTCGTACTGGCCCGGGCTCAGCATTGCGTTTGAAGCACGGACGGAGTCTGACAAACTACCGATGGCCTGCTCGATCGCTTTCATGAAGTAGTTCCAAAATCTTATGAGGTCATTATCCTTGTCATCCAGCGATAACCACCCGACGGAGCGGTCCAGTTGTCTGGCCCAATCACTAACCAGCGTCGTTTTACCGTATCCGGCGGGTGCCGTCACGAATGTCGCCCTGTGGTTTAGTCCCGCATTCAATCGCGCAAGCAGACGGGGACGCGTAACTGTTTGATAATGGGGCTGGGGCAGTTTCAATTTCGTTAGAAGCAAGAAATGGCTTTCATCTCTCTCTTGTATCATGCTGCCTCTTTTCGTTAGCCTCTGTGGGCCTTATAGTTGGTTTTATTCTTGATAAAACCCGAAATTCGGATTTTTGTCAACGGGTTAAGTGCGCTGTGTTGGCAAAATCGATTAATGTAAAGCGGTCATTACAACACCTAATATGAGTTATAGAACATTCTGGGACCAGATTACTTTGTGAAATGATAAAGTTCGGGTGTTTATGATTCAACTCATCCTCGGTAAATTCGTTTACCATAAAGTCTGTGATCAAACCACCATGAGTCACAATAACCATGGTTTCGTATGGATGTTGATGGGACAGCTCTAATAAGCAGGAAGCCAACCGCTCACCGGCTTTTCTTGCGGAATCTCCAACAGGAGGCATATAGTCTCGTTCCTTGGTGCAGCGATTCCACATCTCAATAAACTCCTCAAACGTTTGACCAGGCGAGTCTCCCCAATTCGCACGTTCCCGTAACCGACTGTCCTCGGATACGGTTATATGAATTGCTTCAGCCACAATCTGAGCGGTCTGCTTGGCTCTATTCAGCGGGCTGCTAATCATTATATCAATGGACATTTTATTAAAATGATTTGCCGTTTTACGAGCCTGCTTTATCCCTTCGGGTGAAATGGAAACATCTCCAACACGCTTTTCTTTCTCAGCATGTCTGACAAGATAGAAATCTGTGCTCATATCATCAGTTCCTTTCATACATCATCAATTAGATAGTGATTAAATTAAACAAATATCTAATTAGATATTACATTGTTTTAGATTATATGGAAAGACACAGCGCCGCGGTTAACGGATAATAAACAAAAAACCGCCAAATTGGCGGCTCGAGCTTGCAAGTGTTTTTGTTATTAAAACCTTGATTTGTTTCCTTAGGCCAGATTTCAGCTCTTGTTTATGTCCATGCTAACGCATTCTGTTGTTCTCCATCATATTATAAAGTCATGGCGTGTCCATACTTCGCGAGGAACGCTTCCTTCGCTTTGTAATCCTTCATCACGCTGCCAACAAGTCGCCAGAAAGAGCGATCATGATTCATGTGAATGAGATGACATAGCTCATGAATGACCACATAGTCAATGACCTCAAGGGGCGCCATCGCAAGCCGGTAATTGAAGGTGAGATGTTTGGATGAGCTGCAGCTGCCCCACTTTGTTCGCGACTCCTCAATGGTAAAGGATTTAGGCGAAACTTTCAGCTGCTTCTGATAGATCTTAATCCTCTCCCCGATCACCTTCTTGCAGCTGGCATAGTAGAACTTCTTCAGCTCATGTTGGAGCGCATCTTCCGTCAGCCCATGGGTCTCGATTAACTCGTCAAGCGAATAATATTGGCCAAGATGCAGAAACTTGCCACTCTCTTCGTATGCTTTCACCTTCGGAGCATTTCGAGCGGCCTCAATCGCTTGCAGTTGTTTCAAAATTTTATCCCCATACTGCCTTACGGCGTTTATCACGGCATCATCACCTGTATGATTCGGCGCCTTCACCGTAACCAGACCTGAAGGATCGATATGGATGGACATCTTTTGGCGCGGGCCGTATTCTACATGACATTCTATTTGTTGTTGTCCTAATTCAATTTTCATATTCAACTTCGTTTCCTATACTGCTCCGGCGTTGTACCGGTGAATTTTGCAAACGAGCGAAAAAACTGGCTTGTACTAGAAAAACCCAGATTGAAGCTGATATCCGTAACCGTCTCGTCGGACTGCTGTAGTCGTATCATTGCTTCTCTTATACGGAGTTGCAGTACGTACTGATATGGAGTGACACCCGTCAGGGACTTGAAAGACCGGATAAAATGATACCGGCTCTGCATCGCCAAGGAAGCCAGCGTGCTGATGTTCAAATGTTCCGTAAAGTGGGCATGCATAAATTCCAGCACACGCTGATGATATGGGTTCGAGTCCGTAAATGAGAGGGCCAGCTGCGGACTTATCGGCACGTTCCCTTTCCAAATCAACTCCCGCAGGTCGCTTATGATCCGGGTCTCCAGCTCTTCCTCCACCAGAGGGTCGGCTAAATCGAGTGCCATCATGCCTGAGGTCCACTGCCCTACATATTTTGAAACCCGGTTAACGTCAAACTGATGCCTGTACCTTGGTTCTCTGTGGATCGGAAACTCCTGGGGATATAAACGCTCATGGCTAATTCGAAGGATCACCAGACCCGATCCGTCGCCGATATGCAGTGAATGCCTGTCCCTGGGCTGGAGTAAGATGCCCTCGCCGGGCGGGAGTGCCATATCTTTAAACTCATGCTTAAAATGACAGGTTCCCTTGATCGGAATCGTGATCTGAAATTGATCTTCATGCGCATGCGGTGTATTTTCGAACGAGCTGTAAAACCCGTGTATTTCCAGCTGCGGCAGTATGATCTGCATTCTCATGTACTCACCCCAATTAAGTATAGCATAAAGTGCTTCCTCCAAAAGGCAATTTTCGCTACGACTTTTGCGGCAATGATCCGCTATGATGGGTAGAAAATATAAGGGGATGTGGGGATATGTCTCAAACTAATATGGCGGTGGACACGACGCCTAACAAAGCACTGGCAGTTCTGCTGGGGGTCAGCTTTGCACACCTGCTCAACGATGCGATGCAGTCGGTAGTTCCAGCGGTGTTTCCGATGTTTCAACAACAGATGCAGCTAAGCTATACGGAAATCGGCTGGATTGCTTTTACGCTAAATATAACAGCTTCCATTCTGCAGCCAGCCATCGGTTTTTACACTGACCGCCGACCCCTGCCGATTCTTCTACCTCTAGGGATGTGTTTTACCCTGTTAGGCATGGCAGGGTTGGCCCTATCGCCATCATTTGGCTCTTTGCTGCTATCAGCCGCCTTAATCGGGGTCGGTTCATCAGTGATTCATCCGGAGTCTTCACGCGTCGCCCATCTGGCGATGAACCACCGTAAAGGACTTGCGCAGTCCGTGTTTCAAGTTGGGGGCAATGCGGGGCAGGCATTTGCTCCACTGATGGCCGCCTTCATCATCAGCCCGCAGGGACAGGTCGGCTTCCTCTGGTTTATCCTACTGGCTGGTCTCGGCATCGTACTGCAACTCGGCGTCAGTCGTTGGTACAGTTTGCAAACACGACCATCCCGGATAACGAACAGCACCATCCACGGGGTGAGAAGTCGCTTCAGCAAATGGTTTATTGCCTATGTGTTGGGTATATTGATTCTTATGTTGTTTTCCAAATTCGTGTATCTCGCCAGCATGACTGGTTACTACGCATTCTACTTCATGGACAAGTACCACCTGCCGCTAACCACTGCTCAGATAAGCATCTTTGCACTGCAGTTTGCTGGGATGGCCGGTACATTCTTAGGCGGCCCGTTGGCTGACCGATTCGGTCGGCAGAAAATGATATGGTTCTCGATTCTGGGTACCTCCCCGTTTTCGCTGCTCCTTCCTTATGCGGGGGCTGCAGGCTCGGTAGTCTTATGCGCGGTCATCGGATTAATCCTCATGTCTGGATTCTCTGTCATTATCGTCTATGCTCAGGAAATGCTGCCAGGCCATGTGGGAACGGTTGCCGGCCTGTTCTTTGGACTTGCCTTTGGGATGGGCGGGCTAGGCTCTGTGATCATGGGAGGGCTGATGGATACGCACGGTGTAGAGCTCATGACTCAGGTATGTGCTTTTCTTCCGATGCTGGGGTTATTTGCGCTCCTACTGCCTCGTGATTCGGTTTTGATGGGGAAGCCTAATGCTTTGTCCTCCCATAATCGGAAGGACTCTCAAGGAATAACGGATTAGACGAACTACTAGAAAGGTCAGAACTCTAATGTATTAGAAAAAATCAGAAGAATAAAGAGAATAACAAAAAGCAGCTGGATCGTTTTATCAGCTGCTTTTTGTTATTTAGGTGTGTATATCTTCATAAATACTAGTTACTCTTACTAAGTATGAGGAATGGGGACCTGAGTTGTTAGATCTGGTAACTTCTAAGCGCGAGGGAGTTCTATCTTCGACGATGCGCCGGACGATTATTTTACCCCTCAAGTGACTCTCGGCTTCGTCGGATCGCAGTCCGGATTCTGTATTTCACCCAGTGCAGCCAACTTGGACAAATAGTAGCACTCTTCACGATACATATGATCTGGCATCAACGGATTAATCCGGTCCAGCACCTCCCCGCGCAGTTCAAATTCTTCGAGTTCTGCCAGAAAGTGCATGAACACCCTCATTTCCAGATCTATGTCAGCGTGAAATTTACGCATAGCAGGAAAATCCTTTAAATGGGTCCTTAAATAACCCGTCATTTCTACCGCCTTTAGATAAAAGCCTTCAAAATCTTTCTGAAACGCCATGCTTTTTGCGATTAACGGCTTTTCAGCAAAATCAAGATCGGCCGCCAGGCTTGCTGCATGGCCAAATGCATCCTGGAGCCAAACCATATCATAATGCAAGGGATGAAACAGAGGTACGCCCTTACCTTCTTGTAATGCCTGTAATATCCGCAGGTATTCCTCCAATTCATTTACCATATGATTGACAAAGGAAGGTGTCAGAAGGAAATCAATTTTGCCTGCAAGCTGTCGTTCCAGCAATTTCAGCTTGAACTCGCGCAGTTCATAAGTGGCTTTATAGGCATCCTTCGTCAGTTTCTCGATGAATGTGGAAGCATCGGGTCGCCTCGACTCCCCAAGCAGCATATCAAATCTAGCCATTAAGGACTCTGCTGTAGCGATATCCCCTTTTTCCTTGGGGGAAAGTGCGGTAAAAATAAAGCGACAGTGGTCGCCAAGAATCTGTAGCCAAAACCGGTGCTCATACAAGGGATCACTCATTGAAATTGCCCCTCCCAATAGCGTTATTCTCAGAAAATATATGCTGCAGACAGCGGAGTAGAACGCGGAAGGGATAATCATACCATAATTGCGGCTCGAGCATTATTGACGACAAAATACAGGATTGAAAGTTTTCAGTTGTTTGTGTCTAGCGCCACTTTACGACTGCATTTCGTTTTCGATCCGTTTCATAAAATCCTCAGCCGCACTGTATCCGAGTTGTTTCAGATACCAATTGTTGGCCGCCGCCTCGATCAGACTGGCGACGTCGCGTCCCGGCTGAAGCTGAACCTCGATATGCGGAATTTGAATGCCTAAATACTCTGTAAACTGAGGCACCGCCTCCAGCTCGTTGTTTAGGGAATTTTCACGCCAAGGCGACAGCTCAATATCAAGCACGATACGCGTTTCGTCCTGAAATGCCGTGCGCCCGTATTGACGAACGACATTGATCAGACCGATGCTTCGCAGCGCCAGAAACTCGCGGGTCGTCTCATTGTGTGTGCCAAGAAGAGTCGAAGGGCCCAGCTTTTTAAGCACAACAATATCGTCTGCCACAAATCGGTGACCTCGTCTGATCAAGGTGTGAGCTGTCTCGCTTTTGCCAATCCCGGATTTACCCCGAAGCAGGATTCCTATGCCCGATACATTCACACATACCGCATGGATTGACATCTCCGGTGCCAATGTCTTCACCAAATAACTGTCCAACTTGGCGATAAATTCCGTAGTCGTCTCTGTTGTCCGCAATAACGGTATGCCCTCTTGGTTACAGAAAAGGGTCAGATAAGGAATCTCCTGCTGTCCTGACGTGACAATAAAGCATGGCGGATGATATTTGACGATATTCCCGATATGTAACTTGCGTTCTTCTATGGTAAGCGTCAGCAAATAGTTGATTTCCTTGCGACCGAGCACCTGCACGCGCTCCATAGGAAAAAAATCGAAATACCCGACAAACTCCAGTCCCGGCCTGTGCGTCTGTGGACGGGTAATCATGCGATCCATGCGATTGGCTCCTGCCAGTACTTCCAAATGAAAAATTTCCGTAATACTTTGAACGGTGATCGACTTCATGTTGTTCTCCTCCTGCGATTGCAGTATGTATTCCGATATATTCAACGAACAACAGGAAATTTCCTGCCTATTTGCTTCCATACTATAAGACAGCGTCAATCTTCCAAGATCATCAGCGATCAATGACGACTACGACAATCTATATTCATGCACCGTTAGTGACACATAAAATACGAAAAGCCGCCTATTTGGCGACTCTTGTGAGTATATTATGTGATCCTAATCGTAGGCTTGCAGAGCATCATCTACAACAACTCAAAGGTAAGGTCAGGTGTGTCCTCTACCTTCACAGGCTCTATGGATTGTCCACCATATCCCATTTCCAGCACGGCAACGATCCGTTCACCATCATGAACACCAAATCGACGGGTGCATGCTCTATCATAAATCCAGTCATTCATCGTCATTCGTACATGGAGCATGCGATCCTGAGCAAGCAGACGGAAATTTTGCATGAGGCAGCTTGCTGCTGCGTAATCCTCTTCTCTTTTATGCGGATCCTGATCTTCCTTAATGACCAATATCAGATAAGCTGGAGCCTGGTCCTGTAAATTAGATAGCATGTTTGTGTTGTCAGAACCGATAAATATAAACCGCCAAGGTTCCCGCATTCCGTCATTAGGAGCCCATACAGCAACATTCAATAATTCCAAAATATGATTCTCGGAAACAGGTCTAGCGCTATAACTCATCCAATGCCCCCTCCTCCGCTCGTTAATATCGTCCATTTCTTTTCTGCTTGTGTTCGTGCTCTGCCTTTAGGAGCCTTATCGAAATAACCCAGATGAAAAATCCCAACCAGTCTCTCATTGGGCTGCAGCTTCAACAGATCGAATAATTCCTTGCTCTGCATCATCGGTTCGGTGTCCCACAATGTACCGAGCCGACGTTGCCAGGCAAGAAGCTGAAAATTTTGCATGATCCCGCAGACCGCTGCATAATTCATATCCCTTTTCCTTCTGTCCGCATCAGTAGAGGCAATAATAACGAGGTGGCCAGGTATATCGGTGACCCTCTTCCGAACGAAATCCCGAACCTTCTCCGGCAGCCATTTAACCAGCCTGTTCTTCACCAAGGGTTCCAGCATACTGGAAGCCAAACGTTCCTTCGCATCCGCCGTCCCCGCATAAACGCTTCGGAAGACCACTTCCTCTCTGGAAGGGTAAAGCTGCCGTGCACCGTAGAGTAAATCTATCACCAGCTCCTGGTCCACGGGAGTGGAGCTAAACTTGCGGATGCTTCTTCGTTCTCTGATCGTCTTCATGTAATTCATGTTTTCAACCCCCAGCCATTGCTCGCTTGAATCCCCCTTCAACTCTCTTCAAGGATCGCAACAGCGAACATATTCTTAATGATAAAAGTCAGCCAAATCTCCAAATAACCGCTTAATGAAGTCAAGCTCGGAATCGCTATATCTTTCCAAAAACTCGTTCATCCTCTGCTGCTCCTTGATATGGAACTCATCATGAATAGCAAAAAGCCTTTTTCCGGCCGCTGTTAGCCGGAAGTACACTTCTTTTTTGTTATCATTGAGCTGGGCCTTGCGCACCCACCCCGCCTTCAATAATTTATTGGTTATCTTCGAGGTGTTCCCTTTGCTTAATTTCATTGTCTCGGCAATGGAAGTGACATTAATCGGTTCTTGCTCCCCAATACACGCGATCGTATGCAGTTCCGTTATGTTTAGGGTGGCTTCTATCTCTATTATTTTCCGGAGTTCTTCGATAAAAGCGCTGCTTAACCGATTCTCATATTGTTCTTTTTGTTGCAGAAATTGAATGAAATTTTCATGGATAGCGTTTTTTATCATTTTGCTCGTACTCATGATTATGCAAGCTCCTCGACTCAATGTTTTCTTCATTATAACCAAAATTAGTTTCGTAAGAAACAATATGAGCACACAGTGGAAGTTACACCCCGGAAAGAAAAGATATTCCCAGTCATCCAGCCATATTACGCCCCCTTTGTTTCGGGTTATTGTTTCATTTGAATAAATAAAAATCTAGGAATTAAAAGTGTATTCTAATTACAACATAAAATATTTATTCATACGAAACAATTTAATATTAAGTCTATTTTGATGCGGTGTCAATTCTACCCATTCACCATAACCGGTTGAAAGGCAGTCGTATCTTTTCCTTCAGATCGAGTTTATCCCTTATGCTTCCAATGGAGAAAAAAAAGGCAGCTGCGCGGTCGCAGCTGCCTTTTGATTTGCAGAAATGGATTATTTGCTTGTTTTCAACGAAAGCGCAGGTCTCGTTAAGGAATAAACGGCGCAAATTAGCGACACCATGACGATTCCACCGCCTACCCAAGACGTACTGGCTACGGTGCCTCCCTGCTCTAACACGAGGCCACCGATAGCGGATCCCAGTGCAATACCGATTTGCAGCGCAGAATTGTTAAAACTCTGCTGGATATCGGACGAGCCCGGATCCACTTGAATCAAATAATTCTGCAGCGGAGGAGCCAGACTCCAGCTTAAAGCGCCCCATACCATCATCACGACTAAAAATACGCCGATTGAGAATGTAGAGAACGGGAGTAGAAACAACACCAGCATGAATGACGTAATGATGATTACAATGCTCTTGTGCGAGCCCAGCCGGTCGGCGAGCGCGCCTCCAAACGCCCCACCGCCGACTGCGGATAGGCCGAACAGGAAGTAACAGATGCTGATCCAGTACGGACTCAGCCCAAGCTCCGATTCAAGAAACGGCGTGAAGTATGCATAAATGGTGTAGTGCCCTGCAAGCATGAACAAGGTGGCGAGATGCGCTCCGGCGATTTTCGATTTGCCGAGCGCCTTGAGCTGAACGGATAACGGTGTGATATTTTCAGGCTTGATCCGATCCAGGAACATATAGATCAAGATCATGGAGCCAATCGACAGAATGCCGATACCGAGGAATAATATCCTCCATCCAAAAGCTTCACTGATCAAAATGCCGAGCGGTACGCCAAGCACCAATGACGAGCTGATCCCCATATAAATCACGCCTAATGCTTTCGCCCGATGTGCAGGCTCAACCACCTTGGCGGTAATGGTCAACGATAACACGATAATCAGCGCTGTGCTCATGGCGGTTAATATTCTGGCAGCCATTAACAGCGGAAAACTTGGACTTAGATAAGCCAGCAAGTTACCGATGAAGAAAACGAATAAAGAAATCATATAGAGCCGTTTCCGCTCCACTCTTGCCGTCAGCGCAAGGAGAACCGGTCCAGCTATGGCATAGACCAGGGCGAACACGGTAATGAGCTGACCAGCCGCACCGAGTGAGATATTCAAGTCGTCCGCGATGAGCGGCAGAATTCCGCCAACTATAAGTTCAACCAGCCCAACGGATATCGTCGAAATTGCAAGAATTAATACCTTCAGATTCATCTGGAATGGAATCCCCTTTCTTCGATGTCATATTTGCTTATGATCAACAAAAAAAATCCTGATTACAAAAAATGAGTAAACATTTTCTGTAGTCAGGATTTTCCGGTTCCTGGTAGAGACCCTCAGACCATATTAATGAGGTTATACATTCTAATATGTTTATTCAGTTGCACAACAATCGTTGATTAATTTATCACATCCGTTACGAAATATCAAGATCCCAGGCAGGATTCCAGCAAATCTCCCATAAGTGCCCGTCCGGATCGAGAAAGTGGCCGGAGTAGCCCCCCCAGAATGTGTCTTGTGCCGGCACGGTTACCTTCGCACCCGCCCTGCTGGCTTGCTCCATCACCTCATCCACTTCTTCCTTGCTGCCGACGTTATGACCGATGGTAAACTCCGAGGAACTTGGAGGAGACAGAGGAACATTCGCCTCAACTGACAGATCTTTGCGATTCCATATCGCCAGTTTCACGCCTGCTTGCAAGTCAAAAAATGCTACAGCCCCATGTTCAAATTCCGTACCAATAATCCCTTCGGTCGATAGGCCGAGTCCATCACGGTAAAACTTCAATGACCGCTCCAGGTCATCAACGCCGATTGTAAGTACGGATATACGTGCCTTCATAATCGCATTACCTCCTATGCATCATCATCGTTACCTCTTTTACATTTTCGCCGATGGCTCTATCAAAAGATTGTAAAAAACGGACAACGTGCGCCTACACGTCGAGAGTTCCATCATCGATCACTTCAAAGCCTGTTTCGGTGACATGCCATATAAACGCCTGAAGTTGTTAATAAAATGGGGTTGATCATAGTACCCGTAGCGGGCAGCGATATCAGAAAACCTTGTCGGCTTGGCCTGATGCAATTCCTGCAGCATGTTTTGAAAACGAATAATCTCCGTCATGACCTTCGGGCTGACGCCGAGTTCCTTCTGAAATGTTCTTCTTATGTTTCTCTCACTATAATTAAGTTTTTCCGCCAGGGCGCGAACCGTTATTCTCCCCTTAGCGGCGTACAGATACTGCATGCTGTGCTCGAGCAGCGGCTCGGTACGGACGTTGCTCCGGCCTAAGACGCCCATTAAGAATCTTTCAACCAATTCCATTCGGTGAGCGGAATCCAGAGCCGCGACCATTTCTTCGTTCAGCTGATTCACATCCAGCCCCCATGCTTCCTCCAAGTATACAGGACCCTCACGGAAATCGGAAGCTGGATAATGGATGAATGGGCGAACGGTTTCCGCAAAAAAACGAATACCGAACAGTGACTGATCCTGCGTGAGTCTCATGGCTTCGTAAGATGACATCAGTCCGGTAATGAAGCCGGAGGTTGAAGCATCCCGTGCCTTTAGATTAAATATAATATCGACGCAGCCGTCAGGAAGAATGCGATGAAGCGGCTGCTGAAGTGACGAAGCTTGATAATCCAAGGTCCAATAACAGGCCACATAAGGAGTTAATAACGGGCTTGGCAGATATTCTTGATAAGTATAAGAAGAATCCGAAGATGGGTTCTCTATCGTTGGTGCTTGTATAGGGACATAGTTCCGCAAGTGTGCTCACCCTTATTTACGTTGGATATACAAATGACTCGAACGAACAATACAATTATAGCAACTAGATTAATGCTCCCTGCTTGTACCTGTAGGTACATAACATGGCCGTCACGCGTCGTAATGTAAACCTTCCAATCCGATCCCCCGTTACTCCGCTCCCGTCTTTCATGACAAAGGTTCGGATGTCCTCGGTGCCGGCGAATTACATCCCTGAATAAACGTTCCTATTCGCAACGCCGCTTCGCGCAGGGCCGCCTCTTCCTGAACTAACGCGATTCGCACGTAGCCTTCTCCTTCGGAGCCGAAAGCATCCCCAGGAATAACCGCAACGCCGGTTTCCAGCAGTAACTCGCGGGCGAAACGGCGCGAGCTCCATTGAAGATCACGGAATGCTTCAGGAAGCCGTGCCCATAGAAACATCGTGGCCTGTGGCTTAGGAACAACCCATCCCGCTTCGGCTAGCGATGCCACGAGGACATCACGCCGTTGTTCATATAGCGAAGCGACACCCTGTTCCTCATCGGCAGATGCCATAGCTTGACTCAGTGCATGGACAGCCGCAATCTGTACAGGCTTGAATACACCGAAATCAATGTTGCTTTTGTACTCCCGCAGCGCGCTCACTGCTCCCTCATGACCGGCAAGAAAGCCGATGCGGCACCCTGCCATGTTAAAGCTCTTGGAGAAAGAGTGGAATTCTACCGCAATGTCGATGGCACCCGGGACCTGCAGAATACTCATGGGGCGGTAGCCGTCAAAACCCATTTCAGAATAGGCAAGGTCATGAACGATCAGGACGTCCCATTTTTTCGCCAAACCAACCAACTTTTCAAAAAAAGCTAGATCGGCCCGGACCGCAATCGGATTCCCCGGAAAATTCAGCAGGATGAAGGTCGCTTTCGCCCAAATCTCTTCCGGAATGCTCTCCAGATCCGGCACGAATCCAAACTCCTCCTTCAGTGGAAGATACCAAGGCGTTACGCCTGCAATCGCAAGCGCACCCGCATAAATCGGATATCCCGGATTCGGCACAATGGCTACATCCCTCGGATTACATATGGCCTGAGCCAGATGCGATAGTCCATCCTGGGAGCCCATCAAAGCCAGGATTTCGGTATCCGGATTAACATTCACGCCAAATCGATGCAGCATCCAAGCCGCCGATTGCTCTCGGAACTCCATGGTTCCTCTTGTGCCTGGATATGTATAGTTATCTGCTTTCAGCGCTTCTTGGCTAAGCACCTCACGGATATCCTCGGAAGGGCCACGGTCAGGGCTGCCGATGCTTAAGTCGATAATATGTCTTCCTTCTTGAAAAGCCTCTTGTTTCCACTCGCTGACCTCGGCAAATATGGAAGAACCGATCTGCGATAGTTTGTCCGCACGCCATGAGCGTTTGGAAGTTTGATTCGGCAAGATATCCACCCACTCCACTTTTTTTCCTACATTATAGCATGAAGGCGGAGGAGCATCTCTGTGAAATCCTCATTTCAAGCTTGACTTGAAAAGCCTTTCATAACGTAAGATCAAAGCATACAAAAAGAGAAATCAGGAGAAGAGACAACCATGACCAGAACACGAGAGACCATCTTTATTATCGCCTTTACGTTTGCCGCCTTTGTACTGGGTACTACCGAATACGTCATTGTTGGATTATTAAAAGACATTAGCGTAAGTCTCAGCATTTCGCTTGCCGCTGCCGGCGTCCTCGTATCCAGCTTCGCCATTGCATATGCCCTCGGAACGCCGTTTGCCGTGACGCTGCTCGGACGCATACCGCGGCATGTTACCATTCTGACAGCGTATATAGCAGTGTTAGTGTTTAATTATTTGACCATCTTTGCCACTACGTACCCCGTCATGTTATTCATTCGCGTCATGACCGCGATGCTGTGCGGACTAACCTTATCGCTGGCGATTGCCGCGACCAGCGAGCACATGAGCGCTTCCCGCAGAGCCGGTGCGGTTGCCTGGATCATCGGAGGTTTCTCGATTGCCAATGTCCTTGGCGTTCCCGTCGGAACGCAGATCGGCCAGATGGCAGGATGGCAAACGGCTTTCATCGTTACATCATTGGTCGGGATCATCCCGCTAGCCTTGATGCTGGCGGTCATACCCAAGAGCAATACCATTAGCGTAAGCTCCATGAAACAGCAATTTGCCTTGTTCAAGAACAAGCGAATACGACTTGCCTTCTTCATTCCGGTCCTTGGGGTAGGCTCCGTTTTTATCGTATACACGTACATAACGCCGCTATTGGAAAATGTGATGGGGATTCCACAGCAATGGATCAGCACTGTTCTGCTCGCTTACGGCGCTTTCACAATTCTTAGCAATTGGCTCGGGGCCAAGGTAGCACAAGGCAATTCAAGGGTAAAATTGAAAGTGATTTTCACCATCCAAGCGATGATTATGATGGCTCTTGCGCTTACCCTATCCCTCCCCTGGACGGCCTTAGTGTCGTTAATGCTGGTCGCCTGCTTTTCCTTTGCGCTCAGTACCGCCGTTCAGCTATATCTGATTGACCTGGCGGATGAATCTTCTCCCGGCTCCAAGGACTTCGCTTCCACGCTCATGCCGGTTGCATCCAATTTGGGTATCGCCATTGGTTCCCTATTGGGCAGCCTGGTCGTGGATAACGTCGGTCTTGAATACCTGCCTTGGGCTGCCGTAGTGTTCGCTATCGGAGCATTTGCCGTTACTTCCCGCTGTCATCAGCTGGATCAAGAACAACTGGACATAACGCTGTTAACATCAGCAAAAGCTTCATAGAACGCTATTCCCCAATCCTTCTCATATTCCGTTGAGAGGGATTTTGGGATACCGGCCGGAAATCGGTCGCTCTCTTAAAAACAGATACCTTTTCGGAAGAATGCCACAGTAACTAAAAACAAATACCTTTTCGGAATAACGACACAGTAATAACGTTTTGTTTCAAAGGAAAAATAATCCAAGAAAGGAGGGTATTTCAAAAAAGCATACCCGTTGTGCAACGGAGTAAGCATTTTATCTTGCCTCTTCTGCCTTCTACCCGCGTGTGTCCAAAAATAGGCCGAGTCCCGCGTACAACTGTTATTCAGCTCTGCAGCGTTTAACCGTGAACAGAATCCCTCATTAGATACCACCACCCGGCATTGTTAACATCCGTAGAGTTGCCCTCACTAGGATACCGCCATCCGGTATCGTCAATATCCACCCAATTGCAATCTTTGAGGACACTGGTTCCGCTATTTCCTTGTTTTTACCCATTTCACAGCAATATGTGGACAAGAGATCCGCTATTGCGAGATTTTTGGTGATTAATCCGTGAATACGGTGCAATAGCGGATCGTGTGTCCGCGTAACATCCATAATCGGCCGATTTTCGCGAAATAACGGATCCTCTGTCCTCTTGACCTCCATGATGGGCGAATTCCAGTATATAGCGAGTCCCCTTTCGCCCTTTTGGTTTTAGTGATCATAGGGATTACCTTTTCTCAAGGTTGTATGTACTTAACCAAAACTCGTGAAAATAATATGAGGATGTTATACCCTTTCGCTACCATTGGTAAAAAAGAAAAGACGACTGCATCGCAGTCATCTTTCTTGTTCATTTTTATCATGAATTATGTCAACCAATCTTCAAATGAATCCGCCAAGCTCTGCAACTCTTGAAAGAACATGCTGGCATGATAACCATCACACACAGCATGGTGCACCTGCAATGAGACTGGAAGCAGAATACGGCCACCCTGCTCCGTATATTTTCCGCCGGTTATGATGGGAAGAAGATAGTCTGCTTCATTGACAATGTTTAGATTAAATCCGCTAAAGCTTGCCCAAGGTATCATGGATATGGGAAACGTGTTCGGCGGTGGATTCTCTTTAACGAACAGCCCTTTTGCATCCCGATATTGCTCCATGTCCTGCTCGTAATGATCATGGAATCGATAGAAATCATTCGAGAATGCTGTCCATAAACAGGAGAAGGTATGATCATCGTTATGGAAAAAAGTATAACTCGGCGTCATCCGATCCCAGTAACCCAATTCCCCTTCGGGACTAAAGGAAGTTTTGAATTCAACCCGGTCGTTGACAACTCTCGTAACCATATAAATAAAAGCTGGATAAAGCTTGAATCCATCAGCTTTTAACGAATACAACAAGCGAGTAATGTCGATATCCACGGTGATGCTGAAGGTGCATTTATTTGATCGAAGATAATGCTCGTAATAAGGCTTTCTCGTCCATTGTTCAACATTTATATTGTGAAACTTCATCGTTTTTGCCCTCCTAAAAATAATATCGTTCTATTTTCAGGAGGGAACATCCACTGATCTAATCACACGCCATCACTCCAAAATTCCGTATTGGCAGATTTCTGTTATATCTTCGTTCTTATCTGATTCTGCCCAGCTTCATTATTATAAATGATACAGCCATCAAAAAAAATAGGTTTCTGTTTATGAGCCCACTGGGTACTTGTGCACTCAACACATGCACAGGATACGTATGATATACCAATTCGAGGGGAGGCGTTCGAGTGCCCAGCGGAAGGAAACGATCAAAACCATGCATTCACACCACGCTCCTTACCTCTTGTTATTCTCCTAAAACAACAATAAAGGCTTCACTCCTCAAGCGGATGCTCAAGTCGTGAAGCCTAATTGTAATCAGTTCTTAATGATGTCCTTCAGGCATTTGGGTAAACAGCAGGTTTACTGGCAAATTGCTTCCTGGCGCAGCCGTTAGCATGATTTCAACCTTTTGTTCGTAATCGCCTGTACGATAGAGGACCGCTTGCTCGCCAGGTGCAACCTGCCCAAGGGAATAAATCGGCACAATCGTTCCATTTACCATGGCATAGCCCGAGTACTTACCGCCCCGCGGGTTAAACGAGATCAGAGTATCCGGCGCTACGCGATCCAATGTTATTTTATACAGGACACCAAAGTTACCCGTGTTGTGCGTAATGTCCCCCACCATAGGGTCCATACCTTCCAGGTTAGGGTCATCCTGATTGTCTCCAAGTACGAGACGCTCGGAATTTGCACCCACCAGTTCGGAATAACGGATGACTCGTGTTGAATCCGGATAGGTTCCACGGTTGTGAACCCCATCGCGATTCAGGATGGGCAGCGTGCTTAAAACCTTCAATGGATCGGATTTTTCATCAATCATCACGACATCGAACTGAATCGGCAGATCACTGTACATATCCGAGTAGAGGGAAATGACATGTCCTTGCTTCATTCTCACATCGCTCAGTTCCGTCATAACCAGTTTCTGTTCGCCTGGTGCAAGCGTCACTGAAGTCCGCTTCGAATCGTCCTGCATGGATTGGAAGTAGTTTAGCACAGATTTCTTGCCTGCTGCCGTCGCAATCGGCGATGGACCAGCAAATCCCAAGTAATCTTGTCTGAGCGTTACCGGGGTGCTGTTCTTGTTCGTTGCAATAACGTACATTTTCACATTTTTATTCAAATTATTGACATGGTGAATCATAAAGCGCATATCGCCAACCGCCGTCTCTTGGTACACAATACCTTCGCTGTTGACGGTTTCCGGACTGTTACTGCGAATCAACGTGCTTGGCTCGTCGTAAAAATCGTAGCTAATCTTCGGACGCGAAGTCACATTGCCGAGGAACGTGAATTTCTCCCCTTCCGGGATAAAGAGCATATTGAAATCCTCTTCTTGATATAAGGTCTCATTCGTCACGTTAATCGTCGTCTCGTAGGTGGAGCTAAGTCCCTTCTTGTCCGTCGCCGTTAACTTGATCGTATAAACGCCCGGTGTGAAGAAAGCATATTGTTTATTCTCCCACTTGTAGGTCAGATCCTCAGGATTGTCCTGGTCATCTGTAGTTTGATTCGTATAGGTAATCAACTCACCCATTTTATACTCGGACTTATCGGTCTCGAACATGGCAACAGGCGGAAGATTCGGCTGAATGACCGTAATCGTTTGGCTATAAGGCTCACTCCACGCTCCTGTAGAATCTTGAACCGAGTAAGTGACTATGTATTCGCCTGGCGCATCGAAAATATCCTGTTTGCCTTCCCAGCGTTCATTGATGATTTCACCTTGTACATTCTCCAGCTGCGGTGTATAGGTCACTGTAGTTTGTCCTGCATAAATTTCCTTAGGCCCCACCGTAAACTTGGCTACGGGCTTGGTTTCCAAATTCATGATGACACGCTTGCCTACATTATCCACTTTGTATTGAATATCGAGCGCTTGAGTTATAGCTGTCAACGGAACCATGAAGGTGCTCTTCGTCTGGTAGGAGGTTCCTTTCATCTCTTTCGTTACGCCATTCACGGTATACTTGCTGCTGTCTGTTTTAAAGCGAAGCTCATTGGTTCCTTTGGTAATAACGGTCTCTTTGGTCTTCTTATCGTAAGTGACCTTGAAGCCTACACGGTCCACAAGGGCACGAATGGGAACATAAGATACTCCCTTTTTGACTTGCATCGGCTGCGGTGCATTGTAGGTAACGCCGCCTTGTACCATTTTTGTACTATTAAAATACAGAATAAGTTCTTTACCCGTCACGGTTTGCTGGTTATTCTGGTTGTCCTGCTCTCCCGTAGTTGTTGCCGGATCTTGCACTTCGCCAGTTTCCTCAACCGGTACTTCGGTTGTTCCTGCTTCATTCGGTTCTTGCTCTTCTGTCTCTGTCGTAGTGGTTGTTTCTGTTGTTTCTTGAGCAGCGTCTGTACCCCCGGATGTTACTGCTTTGGTTGCCGCAGCGTTCTGCTCGTACACTTCTTGGGTGACTGACTGTTGTGGTTTGTCTGCGGTATTTGCATCCGCGCTCGCCGGATAAGCTGCCGCTAATTGGGCAACAGCCAATACGGTTAGCAATGATCGTTTCTTCAGTTTCATTCCATAACTCCTTCTAATCCTTTTTTGATATTTATTTAGGTCATACTATTAGACGCAAATTTTGGTAAAAAAGTTTCTCTTATCTGTTAATAATATTTACGATAAAATAGATTATTGTAAAACCTATGAAAAATCCCTCAATAGCACGATGGCTATAGCGGAATTATGGTGTGCATATTCACTCAAGATAGATGCCCCTGCAAATTCGTAGCCGCGATTATCTTTTTCCCGCTCCGATCATATCTCCATAGATGAACGCCTGTATCGCCTGTCAGAATATGAATATCCGTATGATAAGGAAGATTCAAGAAACTTCGGAATAACATCGTGATCATCCCGCCGTGTGAGACAATACAAACCCTTTTCAAATCAGGCTCGCTATGAATTGTAGTAAACAGCTTAGATATGAATTGTTCGGCTCTTGCTCTGAACTGTACTTCAGATTCTCCGCCTTCGATCGCATCGTGCCGTTTTCTTCCTCCATCAGGCAGGGGATATTTAAGTAAAGCCTCTTCTCTTAGCATACCGGCGATGACCCCATTATTTTGCTCCATTAAATCATCATCGTAGGTAACGGGGACTTTTGTCGTATCAGCTATGGCTGCCGCTGTCTGCTTGGCCCGTTTTAACGTGCTGGAGAAAATGGCATCCAAAGTATATTCACGATGAATCCATTCTGCCAGGAGCCGTGCCTGCTGCTGGCCAAGATCCGTCAGTGCGTAGTCAGCCCTTCCTTCACACCGATTCATAATATCCGCTTCCGATTGTCCATGTCTGACGACCAGAATTTCAACCACGTCACATCCCCCTGTTCTCCTTTACTCTCTATAAC